>CAZJSX010000049.1:0-9481 GCA_964548845.1 uncultured bacterium
GATGAGACCAAATCTATTTTAGATGCGCATATTGTTTTATCGCCAGAGCTTGCGCAAGCTTATCACTATCCAGCTATTGATGTTTTAGCATCTGTAAGCCGTATTTTACCATCGATTGTGAAAAAAGAGCATCTTCAATTAATTGGTAAAGTTCGAGAAGTGCTAGCTAACTATAAAAAAAATGAAATGCTGATTCGAATTGGCGAGTATAAGCCAGGTTCTGATCGCGATGCTGATTTTGCAATTAATTACATCAACAAGGTCAACAACTTTTTAAAGCAAGGAACGCACGAAAAATCTTCTTTTGAAGAGACTCTTGCTCAGCTTAAAGCATTATTTAGATAATTTTTAGTTTTAGGAATACTGTGGCCAAAAAAAAATTAGTCTATCCTTTAGAGCAAGTTTTAGAGATCAAGATTAGAAGGTTAGAGCAAGCTGAAAAAGTTTATAAAGAAAAGCAGCGCATTTTAGAAGCCGAACAAAAAAAGCTTATTGAATATCAACAAGCTTATCAAACGGTCGTTGACCATCACCAAGAAAAACTAATTCAATTAAGAGAAGCCCTAGACCAAGGAGCTCCTTCGCATAAAATAGAGCAGATTCGTCTTTATATTAAAGAAGTCAAAACAAAGATGTATGAAGAGAAGCGCAAAGTAGAGCGGCAAGAAAAACAAGTTGAAAAAGCAGAAAAAGCTGTTGAAGATGCTAAAAAAATAGTTAAAGAAAAACGGCTAGAAGTGGATAAACTGCAGACGCATAAACAAGATTGGCTCGATCAAGAAAATAAGCTTATTATGAAACAAGAAGCTAAAAACCTCGATGAAATCGGCTCACTTGTCTACTTGAGCAATAAGCGCAAAGAAAAGGAAGACGAAAAAAATAAAAATAAGAGGGATAAAAATGACTAGTGATGGAAAAATCCCTCCCCCTAATTTTGGTTTTGGATCGGCTAATATCAACGATGAAATTGCCTCTCAAGAAGAAGTGGTTAACTTCACTTCCTTTTTAGATGAGACAGAGCAAAATGATGCTAAACAAAGAGCGATTGCTGAAGATGAGGCTAAACAAAGAGCAGCTGTTTTAAATGAAGTGATCGACGAAGAAAATCACGCGCAGGCAGCAAGAGTTAAAACTGATGATGATGAAGCTCTTGAAAAACAAAAAACTCAAAATTTATTGAGAGATCGACAACTTGCCTCTAAAACAGGTAAGCAAACCTCTTTGGCTAATCGCAAATCCAATCAAGCCAAAGAGCAAGAGGGTAAAAAAAATATCTCTAAAGAGACTGTGAAAGGCAAGCCAGAAGAGATTGAAGAGAAAGAAGAACTTGCAGAAGAGAGAAATTTAGAGAGTACAAAAAAGCAAGTAACTAGCCGCAAAGGGGTTTTAGAGTCTGCGGATCAAGAAAAAGAAAATCTTAAAGCAGCGGATAAAGCCAAGAGTAGAGAGAAGATTAGACAAGAAGAGCAAGATAACTCCCCTAAGAGTGTTAAAAGCACACCTCAACAAGCAAAGCAGGTTAAGCATTTAAATGAAAATAACAATTCGACAATGCAAACGGCTCACTCAGCAGAAAAGCCAACAGTTTTAGGATCTCAAAAAGCCCAGCATGCAGCCCCCTTGAAATCGGATCTGCAAAAAGAGTTTGAAAAAATGGCAGCTAAATTAATTGGCCAAGCACAGATGCTTGAAGATGGAGATGTCATTGAGACTACAGTGTTATTAAATTTAGAAGGCTCTGTGTTTGATCAAGGTGAAGTAGTTGTGACGGCCTATAAATACCGCCCTTTAGAAGTTAACTTAAAGTTTAAGAAATTTAGTCGAGACGCGCAGAAGATATTAAGGAAAGAGATGGGAAATGAAAAAGAGGATTCTCTAAAAAAAGTCTTGAAAAGAAATTCCCTAACAGTTCATCAACTAGAACTAATAGAAGATTAACTCTAAATTATTTTTTGTCCAAATATGACCACTAAAACTCCCTACGATTGGCTTCGATATATAGAAAAAGCCTTAGTTGATTTAGATCAGATTCCTATCTTAGGATATAATGAGCCATTCCCTTGGGAAAAATTAACTGAGAAGCTTAGAGAGCTTTTGCAAATTCCAAGCTTAGAAATCACCCCTAAAAGTTTGCAGTGGCATTCAGCAGATACGATCAACGATCATTTTGGTAAAGAGGCGCTCAATATCAACATCGCCATGCTCCCATTGCAAGGGCATGCCTCATTGATGATGACTTCTGCTGATGTGAACACTTTAGTCTCTTGGGCTGTCGAGCATAAAAGTGGGTCCAATACTTTAATTAGCTCTGCATTTTCAGAAGGTCTTGTCTATTTTCTAGGGGCAGAACTCATCCATTACTTGCAGCCTTTGAAATGTTTTGACGGCTTTTTAATTAGACTTTTAATGGATCAGTCGCGAGTCACAACAAGGGCGCTCACTTTAGACATCGTCATCAAAGCCTATAAGGAGCAGATTTTTTGCCGTTTAGTGATTCCTGAAGTATTTAGAAAATTTTGGCTAGCCCATTTTGCAAAAAAGCCAAAATCAATCACAACTCATGCACAGAAAAATTTAGAGTTAAATTGCAGCTTAGAGATAGCCAAGCTTGTATTCAATTATAAAGAATGGCATTCCTTAAAAGCTGGAGATTTATTGTTGCTCCCAGAAAATAATATTAATCCTGACAATCACTCAGGTAGTTTATATTTAAATGTCGAGCAAACCCCCTTATTTCGGGTAAGAATTAAGCAAGATGGGGTAAAAATTTTAGAACAGCCCATTTATCAAGAGGAGCCGCCAGCTATGGATAATGAATTCGGAGAAACATTTTCTTCTAAGTTTGATCAGGATAAAAGAAGAGCTTTAGATCCCATACCAGAAGAAATGGAGCAAGAAGAGGGCGAGGAAGATTTTATGGAGCAAGAATTTGAAGATGAAGAAAAAGAGCAAGCCAAAGCTTCAGCTTCTTTTGCTGTTCAAGAATCTCGTCCATTACTTGAAAAAATTGAAACTGTCCCATTGCAAGTGAGCGTTGAGTTAACCCGTTTTAAAATGACTTGTGAAAAATTAATGCATTTAAAACCAGGCAACTTGCTAGAGCTCAATGTTTCTTTAGAAAAACCAGTTGACTTAGTGGTCAATGGTAAGAAGATTGCAACAGGAGAGCTTGTGCGCATTGGTGAAGCTTTAGGCATTCAGATTACAGAGATCGGTTAACCAAAATCTAGATGAAATGACAGATGATCCATCCCCTCTAGATAAAACACTCATCAGCACCCCGCCAACCACTTCATCATCTAGTGATCCCATTCCCAGTTCAATAGGCCCCTATCCTGTCAAAGGACTACTTGGTAAAGGGGCTATGAGCCTTTTATATTTAGGCGTTGAACCTAATACTAATGAGCTTATCGCTCTAAAAGTATTATCGCCCAAATATATGGCTCATCCAGAAATGATAGACCTATTTCTCAAAGAGGCTCGGCTTGTTGAAATGGCCAACCATCCCAATATTGTGAAGCTCTATGGTCATGGCAAATGGGAAGGGGGACTCTATATTGCAATGGAGTTTGTCGGTGGGATTTCACTTCGAAAACTGATTCAACAGCACGTTTTATCGTTTAGAAGAAGTTTAGAAGTTATTTTAGAAACAGCTAAAGCGCTGAGTCACTTGCATGCTCATCATATTATTCACAGAGATCTCAAGCCAGATAATATCTTATTAACCGAAGATGGGACAATCAAGGTGATTGATTTTGGTATTGCCCGTTTGGTTGGTGAAAAAGGAGATAAGCAAAAGCAGATGATGGGGACTCTTTCTTATATGAGTCCAGAGCAAAAAGAAAACCCATTAGAAGTTTCTTTCCCATCAGATATTTATTCGCTGGCAATCATCGCTTATGAATTGTGCATTAATCGATTAAGTTATGGTGTTGTGGATCTCTCTTTATTGCCTAAAGGAATTAGAAAAATTCTTTCCAAAGCATTAGAGGTCAATGTTTCTAATCGTTATACAAACATTGAAGAATTTATCGGCGATCTGACTCACTACATTGGACATACTTTCGAAGAAAATGAAGAGCTTTTAGATTTGTCTTTAAAAGAATTATCAGAGTTTTATGAAAACACTTACATCACCTTATCTCCAAAAAATCCATATTTTAACTCCTCTTTATCTATTGGTAAAGCGATGCCTAAAGGGATACTATCGAGTCACTTTTACTGTGATTACTTAGCCATGAATGCAGAGAGGCTGGCATTGATTGTTGGCTGGCCTGAGAAAAAAGGGGTGCAAGGGATTTTCAACAATGCTGTTTTGAAAGGGTCTATTCAAGTTTTACAAGAATGGATTAATAATCAAGATCAACCTCTTCATCAAAATGGTGAAAAACTGATCAAGCAATTAGGGCAAGTGATTCAAAATAACTCGCTTAGTTCCTATTCCTTTTGTTTGCTGATTTTTTCTTTAATTGACAATCAGCTCTATTATTTCTCATGTGGTCCATCCAAATTGTGGATACAACACCTCTCTAATCACTCTTGTATGTTACTCGACGCTCCCAATGTCAAGTTAGGTCAAGAGAATGTGACAACTTTGATGCACGTGAGTTGCAACTATAATGTGGGAGATCATCTTTATTTATTTTCAACATTTGATGACTTAAACATACAAGAAACTGACTATCAAAAAGCGATCGAAAAGAGCTACTTGTTGTCTGGACATCAAAAATCACAGGCTATTTTAAGTGAACTGAAGAATCATTTTGGAGCTCAATTACCTCCATCTTCTTTCACAGTCATGACCTTGCAAAGAAAAAGATAAATTATTTTTGTTTTTATATACCCTAAAATAAGGTCAGTCTGTATAAAAAAAATTTTGTATACGGGCTGCTTGAAAGGCGTCAAAAGAATAGAGATTATAAAATATGAAATGTTTCAACGTGCGAAGTCTTTTTTTGTCTTCACTCATACTGATAACTCCTGTGTATTATCCTCTTTATGCTCAAGAAGTATTAGATAAATCCATAGAGCCTTCAACGATGCAAAGCTTGCCAGTTGGAGAATTAGAAGATAGTGATGATGTCACACAAAATACCCCAGTTAGTGTGGCTCCAAAAGAGGCAGCACCTGCAAAGCAATCCACTATTTTACCAGAAGTTGATCAAGATCTACCTTGTTGCCCACAAACTGATACATTAGGATATGAGATTAATTTCCAAAATATCCAATTTGTTGAATATCTACATTTTTTGACTAAATTGACCAATACCAATTTTGTATATAATGCAGCAGATGTGGATTTTACAGTTTCAATTATTGCTGACACTAAAACCGATTTAAAAGATATTCGCTCTGCATTACTGCAAATGCTTGCAGTGAGAGGTTTAAGTCTCATTGAGCAGGGAAATAATGTGGTGATTACAACTGATCCTGCTTTGCGCTCAATTGCCCCTGTTGTCTCTGAAGAAATGGAAAATGTTTGTTCTGCCGATACAGCTTTTGTCACACGTGTGTTTCAGCTTAAAAATGTCAATGCTACTAAAATGGCAGCGATTGTGACTTCTATGCTCTCTGCTACAGCGCTTGTAGAGGCATCAGATTTGACTCATCATTTAATAGTAACTGATGTTTTGAGTAATGTTCAAAAAGTAGCTGATCTTTTAAGAAGCTTAGACAATCCAAGTGCCTCTTTTGAAATAGGAACTTATCATGTCGAGCAGGCTTTTATTGAAAGTATTGTGGCACTGGCTGAAAAAATTTTACAGCCAATAGCTGAAGGTAATTCACTAGTTTTAGTTCCGCAGCTTGCTTCTGAAACTGTATTTGTAGTTTCTACCCCTTATCTGGTTCAAAAAACATTAGAAGTTCTTAAGTCTTTAGATGTAGGAGGAGGGGAATCTAATGCTGAAGGGTATGTAGCAAATGCTCGCTTTTTAGTTTATAAACTACAGCACCATAAGGGTGATCAGATTCAAAAGACCCTTCAAGATATGGGCTCAGAACTATCAGGAACTGGTACTTTTAATTCACAATTTGTCACAACAATCAACACAGCTCAATGGGTTCAGTCAACAAACTCAATGTTATTTATCGGTGATCCACAATCTTTAAAGAAGATTAAAGAGTTATTAAAAGTATTAGATGCTCCATTAAGACAAGTTTTTATTGAAGTACTAGCCGTGCGCACAACGATTAACAACTCCCTAAATTTAGGGGTTGAATATGGATATCGCTCTAAAGCATCTAACCGCGTATCAACAGTTGGCTCGTTATACACCTCTCCAACAAATAACGTCGGGGGTAATCTTTCTAAGCCACTTCTTTTTTCTGAAGGCTTAGATCGCGCTACTTCTTTAATCCCAGTTCCTCGCACAGAAAATGCTTTAGGCTTTAGTTCTGGGGTGATTGGCAACGTGATGTTTGCAGGAAGCAATCTTTACTTTGACTTAGCAGCACTTGTAAACGCTTTGCAAACAGATCAAAATACACAAGTGATTAGCAACCCTAAATTAGTCACCCAAGATACGATCCCTGCGACTTTCTATGTCGGTTCTACAAGACCGTTTCAAACCAACTCTATTTTACAAGCCAGTGGCTCGCAGTCTGGTAATTTTGTAACAGCAAGCGTGGAATATCGACAGTTAGGGATGACGCTTACAGTGACCCCTTATTTGGGAAATGGCAACATCATCACACTTGAGATTGAACAAAAATCGAGTGACTATGTTCAAAATGCGGTTAGCTCTAATAGCTCTAGCTCTGACAACTTTGCAATTGTTCCAGTCACTACAGATTCGTCATTAACGACTCGTGTTCATATTCCAGATAAACACTTTTTAATGATCAGTGGAATGATTGAAGATGTTAAAACGGCAAGTAAATCAGCCCTTCCTTGTTTAGGGGGGATCCCTTTTGCTGGAGACCTATTTGGTTCTAAAGCCAATTCACTTCAAAAAGACAATCTGATTATTTTCTTGCGCCCACATATTATTGATACCGTGCAAGAGTTAGATGAGTTAACTCAACGCGAAGACGAATTCTACCGCAAGAAAAGTGGTAAAGGAAGTTTTATGCAGAATTCATTTAAACTATACAATATGCAATAGGACCATATAAGTCATGCGCACAATCATTTTTGCTTTCATTGTTTTGATGTTTCAAATGTCACTGTGTGCAGAATCATTTTGCTTTTCAAAATTATCCCATGAAGAGTCTATGCAAGACTGGGCTAAAGAGTACCAAATGGGGATAGCTTTTGCTAAAGAGAAAGAAACCTCACTTGCCATTACCTCTTTTAAAAGAGCTCTTGTTTTATCTACAGATCATTTAGAGCGTCAAAAAGAGATCTACTACGCTATTATTTTAACTTATTATTTAGCTGAAAAATATGCCTCGGCTGTAGAGATGTTTGAAAAAAGCCCACTTCTTACTGTTAATGAGCAGTTTCCATCTTATCACGATTTGATGATCATGCTTTACCACTCGTATGAAATAGGCAAAGCTCCACTCAAAGCGGATTTGATTTTAAAGCAGATTGAAGCCATCAGCCCTCAAGAGGCTAATCAACTCAAAATCACACAAGCTCTTCTTCGCAAAGATTTGGATCAAATTAAAGAGCTCTCAGCATCACTTCCTAATAAAAAGTGGTTAGGAGACTTAACTAATACTTTAACTCTTCGTCAAAAATCACAAAAGCTTGCCAAATATCTTAATATGTTTGTTCCTGGTCTTGGCTATTATTACTTAGGGCAAAAAAAAGCCGCCTTTACAGCCTTTGCAATCAACACAACGCTTGTATTAGGTGCAGTTCAGCTTTTTATGATGAGATATTATGCTCTAGCATCTTTGGCTACTCTCTTTGAGCTCGGCTGGTATGTAGGTGGATTATATGGTGCTGGTCAATCGACAGAAGTTTATAACGAAGCTCTGTTCTCTGATTATGCCGATCAAATTTTTTATCAAGAAGATCTACACTTCACCTCTAAACTGAAATATGAATTTTAAAAAATACTTCATTCTTACTTTAGTTTTTTTTAGTTCACTTCTT
This sequence comes from uncultured bacterium, assembly GCA_964548845.1. GTDB lineage: Bacteria > Chlamydiota > Chlamydiia > Chlamydiales > JAAZZY01 > CAZJSX01. Next base: position 8,048 of record CAZJSX010000049.1, read on the forward strand.
TTTACAGAAACTGCTCCAAAAGCTTCAGAGAGTTATCTTTCTAAAAAAGGGATCTCTTTAATTGATTGGTATAAAAAAAATCTCTCTCCCATGAAGACTTTTATTTGTCCTTATCATCCCACTTGCTCGCAGTACACTAAGCAAGCAATCCAAAGATATGGATTTTTAAAAGGTTGTATTATGGGATGTGATCGCTTAATGCGCTGCAATCACGATCCTTGGCTTTACCCACAAGTTAAAGCAGAAGGGGAGCTTAAAAGGTATGATCCGGTGCGTTAAAACCTACGTATCTAATACACAATAGCTATGCTCCATGAAGTTAGTGCGATAGAATTGTTCTATTTGAGCAGTTGTCATAACTCGTAGACATGTTCTTCCTAGTTGGGATAAAGTCAAATTGGAATCTAACATGATTGCGGAGTGTTTAGGCATGATTCCATTTGGAAGTTTGATGCCAAATTTGAATTGATCTGCTGGTTTTGCTTCTTCATTTTTAAGACGCAATTTCCATCTATGTTGAACCGACCCAATCGTATTTGTAAATAAATCGTTAGTGAATTGGATACAGCTTGACCTTTCAAGTTTACCATGAGTTAAGCTATTTAGCAGTGCTGAAGAAATACCAAAGGGTAAATCCACTGTAGTTTTTGATCCTGATTTTAAAATACTGATTTCTAAAGAGGCGTCTTCTGCTACTTTGCCTCTTCCAAATCGATAAGTTGGGAAAAGGTGAAGTCCTAATGTATACATTTTATCTAATGTTGTTAATCGCACACAAGCTTCATGACATGTAAGTTGTTTTAAACCAAAGTCGTCTCTTATATCTCTTGTATATGTTTGATCGCCATCAATCTCTATGTCTACTTTTGTAATTAGATCAATGCCAGGAAAGAGATCGACATAAGAAGGAACAAGAGTTTCTCCACGCCAGTATGATTCTGAATCTGCTGGGATACCATCAGAGCACTTTGGATAAAATTCGACTCTAAGATCACCTGTTGTAATTAGCGGCAGTAATGACATTTTTTGTTAATTATTTAATTTTAAGATGTTAAAATTGATTTTAACAAAAAGTATGATTGAAATTTTGATTTTATACAAATCAATTAAAGTTTATCTATTTTTTAGAACGACACTGTGTCGTAAAAACATGTCGTAAAATGTCGTAAAAGATCAATCAGGGTAGTTCAGTCTGTAGCGGGCAGCTTTTTTTATTCCTTCTTGAGTAATAATTCCTTTTTCTATGAGATCGGCTAGATCTCTTTGCAAAGACCGTCTATTTATTCCTGGGCAAACTGACTCATATTTTTGAATATTAAAATTTTCCTCACTTTCCATCAAGCTTTCCAATGCCAGTTTCTGTCTATGGGAAAGGTCGTACTGAAGTACTAGAACATCCAGTTTCATAGCTTGTGATCCTTTGAACTGAATTTC
>CAZJSX010000050.1:0-9458 GCA_964548845.1 uncultured bacterium
TTCCCAAATCGACATTTTTGCCAGACATTAAAGCCACTATCATCGATCCAATTCCGATTCCGAGGGCTCCAGCTAAAAGAATGTAGCCAGATTGGACATCTGAGATGTGAAGAGATTGAATGCCAAAAGAGAGCAAGTTGAGCTGAGTAAAAGAAGAGGTATACAAAAAGTAGGATGAGGCTAAAACAGCAAGTAAAAGATGTGGATATTTTTTAGTGAGCTTTAAGCTGTGATAAACTTGCATGACAAAAAAAAAGTTCATCTTTTTAGTAGGGTTTTTAACCGATGTCTTTTCAATTTGTAGACTACAGTAAAAACTAACGATGGCGATAACCAAACAAAAAAGGGCAACGGCAGAGTAGTTACGAGAGGTGATTTGAGTAAAAAAGGAGGCTAAAAATGTGCCGAAGATAATGGCAAGATAAGTTGCCAATGTCATCAATCCATTAGCTTTAGAAATTTGATCTTGAGGGACAATCTCTGGTAAAATGGCATATTTAGAAGGTAAAAAAAGAGCGGCTTGCAGTGCAACAAAAAAAAGGGCGCTATAGGCAGTGACTGGCGTGCAATAGTGCATGGCATAGATGGCAAAGAGCATAGCTATAACTTCTAAAACAAGGGTCCAGACAATCACTTTCTGTTTAGAGTACTTATCGGCCATCTCACCAGCTGGCATAGAGAAAAATAAAAAGGGGACCACAAAAATCACCCCAGTCATAAAAATGATGTTGCTGCTTTGTTTTGTCCCAAGCTTTTCAATGAGAGAGAAAATGACAAGAAGTCGGAAGATGCTGTCATTTAAAGTGATAAGAAATTGAGTCGTGTTTAAATATGCAAAAGATGAGAACCTTTTCCATAGAAATATTTTAGAGAGAACAGACCCTTGGCTCATAAAATAAAATTTGCAATAGCTTTAAAAAAACACAACCTTGTATTTTTGCATTTAATACCTCATTATTTGTTTTGTGAATAGAGAAACTGGCCTATTTTTTTACTTTAGTAACGATTTAAATCATTTGTTCGAATCGATTTCGAATAACTTGAAAAGGTTATCACCATTTCAAAAAAAATGGATTTTAGTCCCCAGTGGAGTTGCTAGAAACCATTTAAAGCAAAAAATATGTGATGATTTAGGCATTTGCATGGGAGTCGATTTTTATTCCTTGCAAGCAGGTATCCATCGAATTTTAAACATGCTTTACCCTCAAATCATAGTCCCAACTCATCTAGAGCTTGCGTTGCAGCTGCAGCAGTTAATTGAAGAGAATTTAGGTAAAGACCATGCCTTTGATAAAGTTTATGACTATATCGGAGTTAGTAAAAACTCAAGCTACTTTAAATCTTTGGCCTACCTTACAGATCAACTTGCCGCCCTTTTTGTCCAATATTCTCTTTATTGCCCAGATCTAAAAAATCAATGGATTAGCCTTATTGATAAAGAGTGGCAACAAAAGCTATGGGAAAAAAGTTTAGATCAAAGTAGCTATTATCATAATCCTGCACAGATCTTGCAGCTAGAGGCAGCACCAATTGATGAGCCTGTTACGATTTATATTGTCGGGTATAGCTATTTGCCTACCCCTTATTTGCAACTTTTAAAAAAAGCAGCAGAAGTTTTTCAAATTCAATTTTATAGGATTTCTCCCTGCGCCTATTTTTGGTCAGAGACCAAAACAGATAAAGAGAGAACAGGCTACTTGTCATACCTTAAGAAAAAAGGGATTAAAGATAATCAACTAGAAACACTAGATAACTACCTTTTAGAGCAAAATCCTCTTTTAACTCATTTTGGGAGCATCGGGCGAGAAACTTTAAAAATCATTGAAGAAGATCAAAGTCCAATTGAAGAGAAATACTTTATTCCTCAGGAGGGGTTTAATCATCCTTTTTATAGCGATTGGATTACAGATTCATTTTCACAAAATTCACAGCCTTTGACTTTGCTAAAAAGCTTGCAACTCGATTTGCTTGTCATGCGCACAGATAAAAATAAGATAAACTGTAAAAAAGATGATTCTTTAAAAATAGTTCAGGTTTCTACTTATGAGCGAGAGATAGAGGTGTTGTATCACTATCTATTAAACCTTTTTGATAAAGATGATCAATTAAAGCCAAGCCAAGTTGTTGTCTACCTTACAAATATTCAAAACTATATTCCCTACATCCACAATGTGTTTCTAAGTGAAGGGCATAACTTAGATTATTTTATTTATAATGCCCCCTTCTCTTTGAATAACCTGGTTTTAAATGCTCTTTTTTTAATTTTGGACTTAGCAGGGTCTCGCTGGGATAAAGAGAAGATAATCTCACTATTGACTTTACCTGCTTTTAAAGAGCGCTTTCAATTGAGTGAAGATGTCGTAAAAAAATGGGGAGATTGGATTAATGAGGTTGGAGTTGGTTGGGGGATTGATGGGCAGGATCAAACAGAAAAATTAAAAATTAGTTATGAACAAGTCATGAGTAGTGATCAAATCATTGCACCAAACTGGCAAGATTTCATTGAGAGTATTTTAAAGTTTATGTCTGCACAAAAAAAGAGAAGTGCTTTGCATCAACACCTTTCTCGAATTGATTTCTCTGACTCTGATACACTGGGACAGTTTATCGATATTTTTACCTCTTTGAAAAATGATTTAAAAATATTAGGCGACCCAAATAGAAACAACTTTCAAAAATGGAGCTTGTATATCAAGTGTTTACTTGAGAGCTATTTTCAATTTGATATAGAGCAAGAAAATGAGCTTTTAAGAGTATATCAAGTATTAGATGCTTTGAGTGAAGGGTCTCAAAAATTAGAAGATTATGAAGTGAGTTTTGAAACTTTTTATCACTATCTAAAAAAACAACTCATTGACCATCCTGCAAAAATTCAAGGGTTTCAAAAAGAGAGCATCTCTTTTTACTCTCTGCAAGACAACACACCGATCTCTGCAAAAGTGGTTTGTTTATTGGGTTTAAATGATGAAGTCTTTCCTAAAAATGTTGAAAATCCTTTGAGTGTCATTAAAGAGTTTCCTCAATCTTCTTTCATCCCTCGCTCATCGGATCACGCTAGATATCTTTTTCTAGAGATTTTAATTTCGACAAGTCAAAATCTTTTATTGAGCTATGTAGGAGATTGTAAAAAAACATTTAAATCTTTAATGCCAAGCCCCCTTTTAATTGAGCTACAAAACTATTTAGACGACTATTTTTTAATAGATGGACAAACGCCGTCTCAGATGCTCTTTGAATTAAACTCTCACTTAAGCTTTGAAGCAAGTTATTTTAAACAAAAACATTTTTCGCAGCGCCATCACAAACTAGCCAAGAGCTATTATCAAAAGCGAAAAAATTTAGAGGAAAACTTTAGATCGCAGTTAATCGAGAACAAAGTGGCTATACCTTTAAAAGCAAAGTCATTCAGCCTAAATATGATCGATATTAAAGATTTACTCAGTGTGGCTAAAGATCCAATTCAATATTTTTTGAAAAATAGTCATCACATTCATTTAGATCCTGTAGAGTCTTATCATGAGAATCAGAATTTTTCTTTGACCGCCTATCAAAAAGCGATTTTGAAAAAAGAAACTTTTATCCATCAAGAGCACTTAGAGCAAGAAGGGCTTCCTAAAGGGATGTTTAGAAAAGTGATGATGGGAATCCTTCAAGAAGAAAAAGAGCAGGTGGAGTTTTTTTTAATAGAAAATGAAATAGAAAAAGAAAAATTTTTAACTATCGAGCTTAGAGCTGATGTAGAGAGCCCCTTTTTACTAAAAGAAAACTATTGGATGGTTCCTTGTCTTAAGATCGGTTGTGAAGAAGTTGGTGGGATCATTGAGCAGGTATCCTCAAAGGGACTTATCTTGAATCAGAAAGATAACTTAGAGGGCATTATAAAAGAGTGGCCGAAAATTTTAATTTATCAACATCTTACTAAAATATTACCGCAACTTGAATGCAAGGCTCTTATTTTTTTAAAATCACAAAAAATAGTTCCTCTTTCTTTAGGAAATGAAACCGAGATTTTAGCTCAATTTTTGGAATATAGTAGACTTTGCCAGGATTCTCTTGTCCCACTTTTGCCCAGTTGGACGGAACATTTTTTAGAAAAAGATGCACAAGTCATACAAGAGAAAATAGCCGCCGATTTAAAGTCAGCCCATTTTTATCATGAATATGCTAGAGCATTATTTGATGAGCAGTTACCAAGTTTGGAGCAAATTGAGAGTTGGAAAGATCTGGCAAAGATTTATTTTTCTAAAATGGACCAGGAGTTGTTAAAATGACAGCCCTTGATATTTTAGATTCTAAATTGAATTTACTGCGTCCCTTTTTTATTGAAGCATCGGCCGGTTGTGGCAAAACCTTTTTTATTGAAAATGCTGTCGTTCGTTTAATTGCTAATAATGAGCAACCTTTCAATATTAATAATATTTTGGTGTTAACCTTTACTAAAGAAGCAACAAGGGATTTAAAAGCGCGCATTAAACAAGCTCTTCGAAAAGCGATCACTCAATTGCAAAGTGGAAAAAGTGATTGCGATTATCTCAATCAGATCCTTCAAATGCCAACGGAGCAACAAAAACAGGTGGTGGGCAAACTAAACGCTGCAGAGGTTTGCTTTGACGAAGCGCAGATTTTCACGATTCATAAATTTTGTTTTAGCCATCTCCAAAAACTATTGCCTAAAGAGCAAATTAGCCCCCCTCTTGAGGAAATGGAAGTTTCTTCTGTTGCTTACGAGCAAATTGTTCGCGATTATTTAGCTTTTAAATTAAACGAAGATGTTCTGAGCCAAAGTCAATTTTCCATTCTTTTAAGTCATTACGATTATGATTTCGATAAGCTGATTGCCATGTGCGTCAATCAATTAAAAAAAGAAATTCCAGTTAAAGAAAAGCTCAATGCAAAAGCTTTTTTTACAGAGTGCCAAGGTCAAATACAGCTTTTAAAGCAGAAAAAAAACTTTACCCCAGAGCTTATCAAACAAAGCTATCTTAATTTAGCTCCTTTTTATAAAGGAACTACAAATCGCAAAGGTGTGCTTCATTTTTCTTTAAGCCAATCAATTGAAAGGCTAGCCAATCTATTTGATGACTCTGAAAATGTTTCTAAAATAGATTTATTTTTAAAAGATTTTTCTAAATTTGGCCGCTCATTTGAAGATAAGCAGTTGAAAAAAAATAGCGCAAAAGAAATGGATGCTAAAGCATGTGAAGTTCACACTGCCATTGAAAAAAATCTATTTCCCCTTTTTGCCAAATTTAGTCAGCCTCAAGTGATTCTTTCAACGCTGATTCAAGAGTGCCATAGTCTTTTGAATGTTTACTTTGAAAAAAGTCATATCATGACTTTTGATGGGATTTTAAAAAAGCTAAGAGATTTAGTGCAAAATCCAAAAATTGCTCAGGAAATTGCCAATCAGTATCAAGCTGCAATTATTGATGAATTTCAAGATACCGATCCTGTTCAGTGGGACATTCTCTCTAAAATTTTCATCGATCAAAAGCCCTCTGATTTTCCATTTTATTTAGTTGGAGATCCCAAGCAGTCCATTTATGGATTTCGCAATGCCGATATATACACTTACTTAAAAGCAGCTTCAATGATGAAGGTTGCAGAAAATTCTACTTTAAATGTCAATTTTCGCTCACAGCCAAAACTGATTGATGCGCTCAATACTCTGTTTTATAATCATAATAGTCAGTGGCTAAAACTACCTAAAATAAATAAAGCTTTGCCCTATCAGCCCGTTTTAAGTAGCCATAAAATTCAACAACAGCTTTTTAATGATTCGTTAAAATCTCTTCATATGATCATCGCAACGGTTGAAGAGGGAGCCAAAGCGCTCACAACTAAAAAAATAGAAGAGGACATTATCTTCCCTTTTATAGCGAATGAAATTTTAAGGCTTCACCATGAGCAACATGTTTCTTACGATTCTTTTGCTATTTTATTAAGAGATCGATTTCAAGCAGCCCGTCTCAAATGTTTTTTAAAAAAATATCAAATTCCTTTTAAAGCTATCCGCCCAGAGTCACTACAAGGACTCAATATCATTGCTCAATTTTTGCAGATTTTCCAAGCGGTGTTATCTCCAAAAAATCAGCGAATTATTTTTTCACTCAAACTCAACGCTATTTTAAATTTGCCATTATCTTCTTTTGAAGAGCCTCATCTCTTGCAGCTTTTTGAAAAGTTTATGAGTTTAAAAAAACTGTTCTTAGAAAAAGGTTTTCTCCCTTTTTATACGACTCTCATGGAAGGAAAGTGGCTCAGTAATAATTCGATTTATGAGAGAATTTTATCTGAGGAAGATGGTTTATATCTTTATATGGAACTTGAGCAACTTAAAGAGCTTTTAGTAGAGCAAGAGCAAAAAGGTTTAGATCCACATCATCAACTTGTTTTTCTACAAAAGCTAAGTCAAAATCCCTCATCTTTAGAAAATAGTTATCCTTTAAGGCAAAATGTTGAAGAGAATGCGGTGCAACTTTTAACTCTTCATATGAGTAAAGGGTTAGAATTTGAAATAGTCTTTGCTTTAGGACTTATCCAAGAAGTTGCCGAAAAAGAAACTTTAGTTGTAGTTGAAGACAATAAGAGCCCTTTTTTAGTCCCATCTTATAACTTAAGTGAAAGTCAATATCAGCTTTATTTAGAAGAGCAAGAAGCCGAGAAGCTTCGTCAGCTCTACGTTGCTTTAACTAGAGCCAAACAAAGAGTTTACTTGCCCTGCATTTTTTCTGGAAAACCCTTTTCACTGACGCAATCTTCGGCCATCGAATCTTTTTTAAATCAGCTCTCTTTAAATGAGCAGGGGCTAATTGATTTTATTTCAAAATCAGAAAATATTTCCTATACTCTCTGCAGTCAAAAGATTGATGTTACAGACAGTGTGTCTGTAGAAAAAGAAGAGCTTCAAGACCCTAGTCCCTTTATTTTAAATATACAGAAAAAATACAAATACTCTTTTAGCTCTTTGAGCATTCATTCTGAGCATGAGCTTAAAGAATCTGTAGCCCCGCATGACTTTCAAGTAAAAATAAAAAATATTCACAACTTACCAGCAGGGGTAGAAACAGGAATTTTATTTCATAAAATCTTGGAGCAGCTCTTTTCTAAAACTAGAAAAATAGATTTGAATTCTTATTTAAAAAATACACCCTATTTTCCTTGGAAAGAAGAGATCGAAAGGCTAATTGAAAAAATGTTAGATACCCCCCTTCTTGACTCTGATTCGAATTTAAAATTAAACCATCTTCAAAATGAGGTATACAAAGAGATCGAGTTTCTCTACCCACAGACAGAGTCTTTTATTCATAGTGAATTTAATATTCAAGGACACTATCTACAAGGCTTTATCGATCTTATCTTTCTATTTGAAGGCAAATATTACCTCATTGATTATAAAACCAATTGGCTAGGACCTGATGAAAAAAGCTATCTTGATTTAGAATCTGCAATGCAGAAAAACAACTACTTCTTACAAGCTAAAATCTATCAAGAGGCCGTTAAAAAATTTATCGCTCTCTATGATAAAAGAGATTTTAACCAATGCTTTGGCGGAGTCTTTTATTGGTTCATTAGAGGAATAGACGCCCCTAATAAAGGGCTGTATTATTTTAAGGGTGCTTCTGAAGTTTAGTTGGGACAAGGTGTATAATGCGAAACGTCCCTTCTTCAGCATTCATAGAGTCATTGTAGTAACTACCAGTCCAAGTTCCTGAATTGGGATTATCGAAATTTAAAATATTCACATAGTGATAAACGGTATTGTCTTTATCATAGGTGTAACTATAGACAATTCGAGCTTGTGTGTCATTCATCACGTGATAAGCATAATCGCCGGTATGGAAGATTTTACCATCAATTTTAGAGTAATAGCTGCCGTTTGTGTTAAAATAGCAGAGGATGGTTTCATGCAGCAAGAACTCGTCATCTCCCTTTGCTTTGGTTGTATTGACTTCAAATACATGGCCACCAATGCCATCTGGGGTGATGCGATTGCTGGATGAGCATGCTGGTAGAAAAATTAAGAGGCAAAAGAAAGTTAAAGATAATTTAATTTTCATAGGATCTCATCAAATTCTTCGAATAATTGTAAAAGTGCCATTTTCTGCTCCCATTTGATCTTGATAGTATGTCCCTTCCCAGGTCCCATTCGCATTGTCTGTAAATTTAAGGATCATAACATAATCAGATAAAATATCATTTTCAGAGTAACTGCAGATTAATCGAGCAGTATTTGCTCCTTTTCGATTATAAGAATAGTTGCCCTCTTGATAAATTCCTTGATCAAAGTATGAAGAGTAAGTGCCATTGCCATAGAAGAAATAGCGGACAGTTTTACCCACATAGATTTTGTCTTCACCAGGAGCCATGATAGTGTAAACATCTATCACATAGCTTTTTATGGTTCTTGGTGCGAGATAGGTTGGGTCAGAGCAAGAAGCAGAGATGAGTGCCAAAATAAAAACTAAGAAAACAGATTTAAGGCGCATTACAAAGCCCATTTGGTACTTTTAAAGCATCTATAGAATATAGAGAATAAAAGATCTATGAATTCGTTTTTAAAGGGTCATTAATTCAGTATTATCAGCTACTTAACATAAACAAAAGTGATGTTGTATTTTACAAGTATTTCTTAAATATTTTACAGTAAAAATGTTATATTTTAATGAGTAAATAAAATTTGATTTAAATTAAGATTTAACGAAAAACACTCAACTTTATGACAAAAAACACACTATTTTTATTCATTTTTTTCTTATCCATCGTTTTAAGTAAAGCTCATGCAGATAATCTTTTCTGCAGCTTCGAAAATCCTTTGCCTGGCCGCATAGGCAGCAGTGGTATACAACATGTTCAGTTGGGAAGTACCGATGTATTTTTTTATATGTCAGAAGAGAAATTTGAGCTCATAAAAAAAATTGTTGAAGAAATCAATTTAGGTAAAGTTAATCTAACGGTTGATATTAATGATTATGATTGCCTGACAACTGAATTATCAGCTATTTCTTCTAAGTATCCTGATCCAATAAGTTATAATGGAATAGAACCTGTTTTTGCAGATATTTCAGGTCATCTAGTACTTGATTCTTTTGCGCATTCTTTAACTGAATTAATCGCTTCCCAAACAGGATTAAATCTTCAAGGGGTATCTAGAGAAATTAATTTTATAGTTAACCAAGATGCTCATAAATTTCACCAAGATCAGTCTGCTAAACAATTCAGTTTTTTAAACAGTGAAAATATTGAAACGACTTCCAGTAAAATTATACAAGACTTAACGTTGATCGATTGGGATATGTCAGTAGATACATTGTCAGCAACCATTATTCAAGACAGTGAATCTAATGAGCGATTTTTATTTACCCTTTTTCCAAAAGAAGCTGTGGGGATGTTATTTACACAGTCATCTATTTATTTAAATCGTGAGGCTCATCCAAGTTATCAAGTCCCGACTATTT
>CAZJSX010000051.1:0-9428 GCA_964548845.1 uncultured bacterium
AATCAATATTTTGTGCATAGGGTCTGGGGTATGAGCCTTTTATAAGAAACTCATCAAGATTTGAAGGGAGTAGTTTGCTGTTGAAGAATTCATCTAGGGAAAGAGGAAGTAATGTTAAAAGTGCAACCCGACCCGCTAATGTTTGAGAAATTTTTTCGTATAACAAAAAATTTTGCGATCCAGTTATGATAAAAAAACCAGGTCTATTCTTTTGGTCTACTACACCTTGTAAATACGAGAACAGTTCGGGAACCATTTGAATTTCATCGATGATTACCCCCTTTTGGAGATCAAAAGAAGACAAAAAATAACGGGGGTCTTCTTTTGCCAAAGCTCTAGAGTCTAGATCTTCTAATGAAACATAAGCGTAATCAGGGAAACTTTCCTTCGAAAGGGTTGTTTTGCCCGATTGTCTAGGTCCCATTAGTGCAACAACTGGAAATTGTTGACTCAATCGGATAAAACTTTCTCTTAAGTCTCTGTAAATCATTGCTTTGATTGTGTTAAGGTAAAAAATGCAATTCTAATGCAGATTTTACCAAAATGAGCTTTTTCTTACAATAGCTCAACTTTAACAAAAATGTTAACTTCATTACCCGTGTAAGACAAAGAATATTAACAAACTATTTTTTATTTAAAAAATATTTATATATCAAAAAAATAGAGCATTTTCTAAAAGAGCTAACTTGAATTACATTTTATTTTCAGGGTACTCTTTTAACAGATGAAGGCTAGATACAAAGTCACATTAATCATTTCTTTTTTTGTCGCCCTCTTTATTTTAGGTTGGGTTTATATCCAGCAAAACAATATTGCAGTTTTAGAGCCCAAAGGGATGATTGGTGTTAAAGAGCGCGATTTAATTATTATTGCCACCTTGATCATGCTCATTGTTGCTCTTCCTGTTTTAGTGATGGCTCTTTACTTTGGTTGGAAATATCGGGCGAGTAATAAGAATGCAAAATACAGCCCTAAATGGGAACATAGCTACGCTGCTGAATCGGTGTGGTGGGGAGTCCCTTTTGTTATTATTTTGGTATTAGCAGTTGTCACTTGGAAGTCGAGTCACGATTTATATCCAGCAAAAGCCATTGTTTCAGATAAGCCAGCAATTGAAGTGCAAGTGGTGGCGCTTGAGTGGAAATGGCTCTTTATTTATCCCCAATACAAAGTAGCAAGTTTAAGCTTCTTACAGTTTCCAGAAAAAACTCCCATTCATTTTGAAATCACAGCAGATGCTCCCATGAACTCTTTTTGGATCCCGCAATTAGGGGGACAAATTTATGCCATGGCAGCGATGCGCTCACAGCTTAATTTAATTGGAGATGAAGTCGGTGAGTATAAAGGGTGTTCAGCTAATTTTAGTGGCAAGGGATTTGCTTCGATGACTTTTATTGCAAAAGTGAGCACAGAGCAAGAATTTGAAGATTGGGTAAGTAAAGCTAAACAATCACAAGGGCTGAATTGGGAGAGTTATCAAAAGTTAATTCCACCTAGTGAAAAAAATCCACCCACTTCTTACAAGCTTTTACAAGATGATCTTTTTGATCAAATTATTATGAAATACATGGAACCTGCAAAATAGCGATAAAGATATGCAATTATTTGGAAGATTAACAGCTGAAGCTTTGAAACACGACTGGATAGAATATCTTGCTGGCGTCTCGATGTTATTGGGTGGTATTGGAATCGTTATATTGATGACCTATTTGAAAAAATGGGGGTGGCTTTGGAGAGAGTGGATTACAACGGTTGATCACAAAAAAATAGGGGTGATGTATTTTGTCGTCTCTTTCATCATGCTTATGAAAGGGCTTATTGATGCTGCCATGTTAAGAGCTCAGCAAGCATTTGCAGTTGGCGACTCTATGGGCTATCTAGGAGCTGAGCATTTTCAGCAAATTTTTACAGCTCACGGTGTGACCATGATCTTTTTTGTGGCCATGGGGATTATTTTTGGATTAATCAACTTAGTTCTTCCGATCCAAATTGGGGCAAGAGATGTAGCTTTTCCTTTTTTAAATTCTCTAAGCTTTTGGCTTTTTGCATCGGGATCATTATATATTTTAGTTTCATTAATGGTTGGTGTTTTTGCTGGAACAGGATGGACTGCATACCCCCCACTATCTGGGATTAAATACAGCCCTGGCGTTGGGGTGGATTACTGGATTTGGAGTATTCAAATTTCAGGGGTCGGGACACTGATTTCCGGTATTAATTTTTTAGTGACCATTTTAAAAATGCGCTGCCCAGGTATGACTTTGATGAAAATGCCAGTATTTGTCTGGTCAGTCTTTGCAACGATGATTTTAGTTATTTTTGCATTCCCCATTTTAACAGCAACAATTGGCATGCTTTCAACCGATCGACTGATTGATACTAAGTTATTCACCTCTGACTATGGTGGAAACCCAATGATGTATATCAATTTGATTTGGGCTTGGGGACATCCAGAAGTTTATATTTTAATTCTTCCCATCTTTGGAATTTTCTCTGAATATGTTCCTGTCTTTTCACAAAAAAGACTCTTTGGTTATACCTCGATGGTCTGGGCTATTTTCTCCATTGCGGTCTTATCATTTATCGTTTGGCTACACCACTTCTTCACCATGGGAGCTGGCGCTAATGTGAATGCTTTTTTTGGTGTTATGACAATGGTGATTGCAGTTCCAACGGGAGTGAAAATTTTCAATTGGCTCTTTACGATGTATAGAGGTCGCGTGATTTACACCACACCCATGTATTGGTTCATGGGCTTTGTGGTTGTCTTTGTTATCGGTGGTATTGCTGGTGTACTAATGGCAATTCCTGCTGCAGACTTTCAAATGCACAACAGCTTATTTTTAATTGCCCACTTTCACTCTGTGATTATCGGTGGAGTTGTCTTTGGAGCTTTTGGGGCCTATTCTTATTGGTTCCCAAAATTTACCGGCTTCAAACTCGATGAAAAACTAGGTAAATATGCCTTTTGGTGTTGGTTCTTTGGATTTTTATTAGCGTTCATGCCGCTATATCTTTTAGGGCTTATGGGAGCAACGCGCCGTTTAGATCATTATGATGAGCCGCATTGGCAACCTCTTTTTATTGCCGCAAGTTTTGGTGTGATTTTAATCATGATCGGCTTTGGCTTTCAAGTGTTGCAGCTTTATGTCAGCATTAAAAATCGCCATTTGAATCAAGATTTAACAGGCGATCCTTGGAATGGAAGGAACTTAGAGTGGGCAACCACATCTCCACCTCCATTTTATAATTTTGCTATCACCCCAGAAGTCCACAGCAGAGATCCATTTTGGGAGATGAAAGAGCACAAAACTCCAAAAGATACTCACTATAAACCCATCCATATGCCAAAAAATACAGCAACAGGTTTTTATATCGGAGCTTTAAGTTTTGTTTTAGGCTTTGGTGTCGTTTGGCATATTTTCTGGCTCGCTATCATAAGTGCCATTGGAATTATTGTGGCTATGGTTGCAAGGCTTTATGAAAAGGACACTGACTTTACTGTAAGCGTTGAAGAGATCAAAAAAATTGAAAATACAAAGATTGTGCTATGATTGACACCCACTCAAATACTCACGAAGTTTATCCCGATCCCCATCACGATGTTTATTCCAAAACCATTTTTGGTTTTTGGATTTATCTTTTAACCGACTTTGTTTTATTCGGCATTCTTTTTGCAACATATGCAGTTTTGCAAGATAGCACTTTTCAAGGACCTAGCGCTAAAGATCTTTTTAATCCCTCATATAACTTAGTTCAAACTCTGATCTTATTAACTAGTAGTTTAACTGTTGCTTTTGGCGGAGCATTTGCCCATCGCAGAAAAAAAGGGATGACGATAGTATTTTTTGTTCTCACTTTTATTTTAGGGCTCATTTTTGCCGATATGCAGTATCATGAGTTTTCTCATGTCATTCAGTTAGGTTATAGCTGGAAAACAAGCGCATTTTTATCGGCTTATTTCACTCTAGTGTTTACACATACTATTCATATTTTAGTGGGCCTATTGTGGATTATTGTTTTAATCATTCCGGTTTGTGTTTACAAAGTCACAAACGAGAGTGTAAAAAGATTAACTTGTATGAGGATGTTCTGGCAATTTTTAAACATTGTCTGGATCTTCATTTTCACCATGATTTATTTATTGGGAGTAAAGTAGATGTTAGATCCAAATCACAAGGCTAATGCCAATTTTTATCCGCCGCTGATCGGTTTTTTTGTCTCCCTAGCAATCACGTTAGTTGTCTATTTTATTGCAGTCAAAGACTATGAAGCACAAAAAGAGCTCGTTGTGATCTTAATGGGTTTTGGTGTGGTTCAGGCTCTTGTACAGCTGGTGTTTTTCTTTCAACTCACAAATGAAGAAAAGCCGCGGTGGAATTTAATGACCTTTTTATTCACTGTCTTAGTGATGGTCATTATCATTGGTGGCTCTATTTGGATTATGCAAAACCTAAATTATAACTTAATGCCAGCAATGCCTGGCATGAAGATGTAGTTTTACTTCTTTTTATTTTTTTTGCATGGGCATGTCTCTGAACATAGACAAGCATCTGCACATTCACAGATCTCTTTATAGCAATGTTTAACTTCTGATTCTATCGTTGAAGTAGAAGTGTTTTTGGGTGCTGGCTGATGGCAGGCGCTTAATAAAACAAGTAAACTAATAATGATTTTCTTTTTCATATATAACCTTGTGGTTTGTTTCTTATTACCTTTAGCACAAATTGTCACTTTTTCACTAGATCTCAATATAATTAAAGTGTAAAAGAAATTTATTTTATCAAGTAGAAGTAAAAATTTGATCATGAATAAAGTTATAAGAGCGCCTAAGGCCGCTACTTTTAAAAGCTATTGGCTGCTCACAAAGCCAGGGATCATCTTTGGCAATGTCGTTACAACCTTTAGTGGTTTTGCTATGGCCTCTCATGGGCATATTGATTTGATGCTGCTCTTAACAACAATTTGTGGATTAGGCTTTATTATTGCCTCTGGTTGCGTTTTTAATAACTACATCGATAGAAGATTAGATGCCAAGATGCAGCGAACCAAAAATAGGGCATTAGCAGCAGGAAGTATTTCTCTGCAAATGGCACTACTATTTGCCATATCACTTGTGTTAGTTGGATCTTGTTTGCTAGTCATATTCGTCAATCTTTTGACGGCATCACTGGCGCTCACCGGTTTTTTAATATATGTCTTTTTTTATAGTTTTATTAAGTATTACTCTTGGCATGCCACATTAATTGGCTCGATTGCAGGGGCGCTGCCGCCTGTAATTGGCTATAGCGCAAAAAGTGGTAGTTTAGATTTTGCAACGCTTTTACTTTTTCTAGCAGTGATGTTTTGGCAAATGCCCCATTTTTATGCTATTGCTCTCTATCGGCTCAACGACTATACCTTAGGTGCGATCCCAGTCCTTCCTTTAATTAAAGGGATAACGACAACTAAAAGGCATATCAATATTTACATCGGCTTTTTTATTGTGACCATGATTTCTTATTCTTTTTTAGGTTATGCCACTTACTTTTTTGGAATCACGATGGCGCTACTTGGGTTGACTTGGCTGTGGTTGTCGATTAAAGGATTTAAAAAAGAAACTCATCCACGCTGGGCTAGAAAAATGTTTATTTTTTCTTTAGTTGTTGTGATGGCCCAGAGTGTTTTAATCTCTTTTTGTAGTATCTAGATGGTGGGTGTACTATAAAGTGTAAAGTATCACCTTACACTTTATGCTTTTTAGACAATATCACAAGCCTCTGGCGGCATCCAATGAGCAGGCTTGCCTTCCCATTTGATATTGCAGCCAATTGGATTTGTCAAAGGGACTTCAATCTTTTTTCCACTTAGATATTGATCAATGGCATCTTTGAGCTCATGAGTAGAAGACATCACACTATTGCGCGGTTGATTGATCGCTCTGCCTGTATAGATCAGCTTGCGCTCTTTATCAAAAAGGAAAAAGTGGGGAGTTTTTAAGGCGCCATAAGCTTTAGCTGCACTTTGAGTCTCATCATGTAAATAGGTCCAAGGAAAATGCTCTTTTTTCATTAAAGCGATCATATTTTCGTAAGAGTCTTCTTCATAAGTTTTTTTGCTATTTGAATTAATCCCGACAAAAGTGACCCCTTTTGAAGCATATTCTTCGGCAAGAGCAGTCGTGTTGTCATTGGAGCCGATAACATAAGGGCAATGGTTGCAAGTAAAAAAAATGACCAGAGCTTTAGCAGAGCTGAAGTTTTCTAAAGTGTAAAATTGGCCATCAGTTGCTTTGAGGCGGAAATTGGGGGCTTTTGTATTTAATTGGAGGGTGTAACTCATAATTAATCTCGATAGTTTGAAAATTAAGTAGATTATTTTAATCAGGTCGTTATTTAAAAAACTAATATATTAAATAAAATGTTTAGATCACAAGCTGAAAAGATAGTTGTTTGCCTAAAAAGCTCTCATTTTCTTTGCCTAAAAAGTTTCTCTATGTAAAATCGCTCTTTTTATCAATGATGTGAGCATCGAGCTGGAAAATGGAAAAAAGATTCTTAAGTGCCATTGAAACTGCCATACAAGCGATTCAACAAATTAAAGAAAGACAAAATCTAAGATTTCTCCAAGATTGCACCCGTTTAATTGTGGAGTGTTACCGAAAAGGTGGTAAGTTAATTATCGCTGGAAACGGTGGAAGTCTTTGCGATGCCTCCCATTTTGCAGAAGAGCTTACCGGTCAATTTAGAAAACCGCGCAAAGCCCTCCCTGCCATTGCTTTAAATGATCCAGGTTTTATCACCTGCACAGCTAATGATTTTGGTTTTGAAAAAGTATTTGCTAGAGGAGTAGAGGCTTTTGGTGGACCACATGATATTTTTATTGGTTTAACGACTAGTGGCAACTCTATCAACATGATCAAAGCATTTGAAATGGCTAAAAACAAGTCTCTAAAGACAATTGCTTTTTTAGGTAAAGGTGGTGGCAAGCTTAAAGGGGTTGCCGATTGCGAAATGATCATTGAGGGGTTTAGCACCTCTGATCGCATTCAAGAAGCTCATATGGCAGCTATTCACTTAATTATCGAGCAAGTAGAGCATGAGCTTTTTTATAGCCAAAATCTTCCATTTACTGCATCTGCAGTTGGCCTTGCTGCTGAACGGACATGAGAGCTGCTTTTTTAAATTACATTCATAGTTCTAAAAGCAACTTTCTTTTAAAACTAATTAGAAGCTTTTTATATATTCTGAGCCTTTTTTTTAAATTAGGTGTCACTTTAAAAAACTATTGCTTTGATCATTTTAATTGTTCTTCTCAGCCCGAGGATAGTTTTATTGTTAGCATTGGCAATATTGTTGCCGGAGGAACAGGCAAAACACCATTTACGATAAAAGTTGCTAAAAAACTAGTCTCCCAAGGTAAAAAGGTTGCTATTTTATCTCGGGGTTATAAAGCTAAAATGGAGCATCATAAAACTCCATGGCAAATTAATCATGGATATGGGACTGAAGTTTCTTCGCTAGAGTGTGGTGATGAGCCCTATTTAATTTGTAAGCATGTGCCAGAAACTCTTTTTTTTGTTGGGAAAAACAGATTAGAAAGTGCCAAATTGGCGACAGCTCAAAAAGCTGATATTATTCTACTTGATGATGGGATGCAGCATCGCAAATTATCTCGCAACTATGAAATTGTCATTTTAGATCTCAAAGACCCCTTTGGCAAAAATTATTATTTGCCGAGAGGATTTCTGCGCGACTCTCCGTCGTCACTAAAAAGAGCTAATTTAATTGTCGTCAATCATGTCGATTGTGAAATCGAGCTCAAAAAGTTAATCAACCAAATTAGACTTTATTCTTTAGCTCCCGTTGTTGGGATGCAAGTGGAGTATTTGAGAGCAGTAGATCAAAATGGAATAGAAGTAGATCTAAGAAATCAAAAAATTGCTGCTTTTTGTGGTATTGCTAAACCAAAATATTTTTTTGACCTTTTAGGCAAGCTACAGGCTCAACTGATTTTAAAAAAAGAATTAGACGATCATCAAAGCGTCAATCAAGAATGGCTCAATAGTTTTTCTCATCAAGCAATGCAATTTGGAGCTCAATTTGTTGTTTGTACGGAAAAAGATGCTGTAAAACTCCCCTTAGATCTTAAGATGCCCATCCCTTTAGTTTATGCCCAGATGAACTTAAAAGTGGTTTATGGTAAAGAGAATTTTGAAAAAGCCATGCATGAGATCGCAATAAGTCGTAGAATTTAAATTTTAATTACTGTATTTAAGTCTCTAAAACAAGTTTTTTTGCTGCATGAAATCGATAGATCCCTTAAAATTCTTACATTATTTTTTAAAACTTTAGATTAATCCTTAACTGTTTGTGGTAAAAATTTATGAAGTTATGGTTGAAAATTTTAATCGGGATGTTTTTAGGATTGGTTGTTGGGGCACTTTTAGGTCCTAAGGCTAGCTACTTAAAAGGGATCGGTCAAATTTTCCTTAACATGGTCAGCATGATCATTGTTCCATTAATGTTCTCTTCAGTGGTTGTTGGAATCACAAGTATTGAAGATCCTAAAAAATTAGGAAGAGTCGGCTTTAAATCCTTTGGAGTGTATCTTGCGACTACGTTTTTTGCGATTGGCTTAGGGTTGATCTTTGCCTATACGTTTAAACCAGGGATGAATTTAGAATTCTTTTCAGCAGCAAACCCTGCGGCTGCCGGCTATCAAGAGACAAAAGGGGTCGGTAATTTACTTCTAGAGATTGTCCCAAGAAATCCATTCGATGCTTTTGCTAAAGGGAGCATTTTGCAGGTGATTGTCTTTGCCATATTTGTTGGAGTTGCCATTCAATTTACAAAAAAGAAAGCAGAGCCATTTTTAAATTTTATTGAATCTGTTTCTGAGGTGATGTCCACACTAACTGGCATTATTATGAAATTTGCTCCGATTGGAGTTTTTGCCATTATGGCCTCTGTGGCAGGAACTTTTGGATTTGCTATTTTAATTCCGCTGGCTAAATTACTCGGCACTATTTATCTGGCATCATTGGTTCAATTCTTTATTTGTAATAGCGCTATTCTCATCTTGTTATGCAGACTTAATCCCATCCACTTCTTTAAAGGGATGTTAGAGGCTATTGTTCTTGCGTTTTCTACTTGTAGTAGCTCTGCAGCCATTCCTTTGACGATGCAGTGCGCTGTCAATAACTTAGGGGTATCTAAAAATATTGCTAAATTTGTGATTCCTTTTGGCTCGTCCATCAATATGAATGGAACAGCTATTTTTCAAGCGATCTCAGCTGTTTTTATCGCACAAATGTATCATATTGATTTAGGAATGCATCAAATTGTGGCTATCTTTATCACATGTACGCTAGCTGCTATTGGAACAGCAGGTGTTCCTGGTGCTGGCTTTTTAATTTTATCGATGGTGCTCAAAGCCGTGGGACTGCC
>CAZJSX010000052.1:0-9412 GCA_964548845.1 uncultured bacterium
GAGGTGCTTTTTTGTCTCCTTTATCTTCATCTCTTTTAACAAGCCTTTTCAAAAATCCCCTTTTTTTAGGTTCATTTTGTTCTTTAATCAAGCGCCTTGGCTTATTGGCAATATCTGGCTCTTCTTTTTTAGCTTTTGCGGCATGGCTGCTTTGATGAATTTCAGCAGGTTTATTAAACTGCACTTTCTCTTTGTCAAAAGCTGGCATAATTGGGCGATCTGTTTCAATAGCTGTCACTTTTTTAGAAAGATCACTTAATGAAGATAGCTTTTTAGAAATGGCTTCTAAACTAACAATACTTTCTGCCTTGCTTGCATTCTTGACTTTGACCCTTTGTTCTTCATCAGAATCAAATTTTGATGAGAAGGTAATTGATGAAGGATTTGTGATGTCGGGTGAATACAAAAATGGACGCATAACAGATGGAACTTTGATAAAAAAGTCTTGCGTAAACTGAGGCTCTATTTCCACTCTGACGACTTGCTTTGGAGGTCTTCCTCTTTTTGGTCTTGGGTTCAGTGCTTCATTAGAGTAGTAGACTTTGGCTCTATTTTCAAGTAATCCTCGTGCTGTTGCGACATCTTTTCCAACTTTTGGATTGAATAGATTTTGTTTTACTTTTTCAATTAACGACGGAGCTAAATCTAAATCTTCTTCAAAAACAAAATGGAATTGATTATCTCGCAGCCACTCAATAATTCGCACTCTAGAGCGCTCTTGATAATATTGTTGCCATTTTTCAAGTTCTATTTCGTGATCATAGATGAACTCTAAAAAATTCTCACGAGCTTCTTTAGATTGAATGATGTCAGAAAGTTTTTCTTTAATATCGATGTCGTAGATTTTTTCATTGATAAAACCTTCCATAATCTTTTTAGTTTCATAAAAAGTTAATTTTGGAATTAAAAAGAATCTTTCAGGATCTAGTGCTGCCTCTAGCGCATCTAACTCTTCCTGAGCGCGATCTAAGTCTAGGTAGACAATAAATCCCTCTTGTTTATCCAGATAAAACTCTCTCTCATCGTCAGATTTTGAAAAGGCATCCATCAATCTGTGATAACGCAAAATCAAAGGGTTTTGTAGAGCAAATTTTTCGACTTTAGCCATAGCATTCCTATTATTAGATACGAAAGACTATAACACAAATTTCACATATTAGCAAGTTTAGCTCAAAAACAAACTTTCTAAAAATTAGTGAACAAGTTGTTTAATTAAAATTTTTCCTTGATATATTTTCTTGGCAGGACCAATCATCTGAACTAAAGTGCGCCCTATGGTGTCTTTGTTAAAATTAAATTTTAAGGGCTGATTTAACTTTGGGATCACTGTTATTGGTGAAGGGCTTTGATATTGCATATAAAGAAGGGCGGCTGCCGCTGCACATCCTGTACCACAAGCTAGCGTTTCATCTTCTACTCCCCTTTCAAAAGTGCGAATATGAGCTACTTGATTAGAGATAATTTGAATAAAGTTGACATTGGTTCTAGCTGGCTGAAATTGTAAATGATGACTTAAAACTCGCCCTAAAACCGAAACATTAATTTTTTGCAGATCTTTTACAACTACCACAAAATGGGGAACACCTGTATTTAAAAAATGTCCTTTAATGACTAGTGGAGTCAGATCTACTTTTAAATTAAGGGTGACATTCTCAACACTTCCCATTTCACAGCAAACAAGCTCTTGATATGAAGAAATTTCAAGATGACGGTTAAACGTTTGAACTCTCAAGATATCTTTAGAAAAACCTAACTCTTTTAGAAAAAGATAGAGACAGCGAAGCCCATTACCACACATTTCAGCCTCTTTTCCATCAGAGTTAAAAATGCGCATTCTGCAATCTGCAGACTCAGAGAGCTCTACTAAAATAAGACCATCAGCACCAATTCCTTCGTGCCGATGGCATAATCTTTGAATTAAGAGTGAATTTGCCGAGTCAAAGATATTTTGACGATTATCTACAAAAATAA
The DNA here is from genome assembly GCA_964548845.1 of uncultured bacterium. GTDB lineage: Bacteria > Chlamydiota > Chlamydiia > Chlamydiales > JAAZZY01 > CAZJSX01. Next base: position 1,972 of record CAZJSX010000052.1, read on the forward strand.
AATCATTTCCCAAACCGGAGTATTTGGAAAAGTTAAGTTCCATTACTGAATATCTTTAAACGTGTGTACAATTTTACCAATTAAACCAAACTCTAAAGCCTCTTCAGCTGTCATCCAATTATCGCGATCAATGGCTTTTTCAATAACTTCACGACTTTTTCCAGTCGCATCCATATAAGCTTTAACCCCTTGATCATGAGTTTTCATGATTTCTCTAGCTTGAATTTCTAGATCTGAGGCTTGTCCGCGAATATACCCACCAATTCTTGGCTGGTGAATCATAAAACGGGCATTTGGAGTCGCTAGACGTTTTGAGGCATCTTTAGCACACAATCCAATTAAAGTTCCCATAGATGCGGCAAGACCTGTCACTAATGTGGTGATTGGTGAAGTGATCATTTTAACTTGGTCAATGATAGCAAGACCATCTAAAACAGAACCACCTGGAGAATTGATGATAAACAAAATCGGCTTACCTGGATCAACTAGCTCTAGGTACCACAGTTTTTTGATCGCTTCACTTGCAGATTGAGACTCTACAACGTTGCTGAAAAAAATTCTTCGCGCTTTGAGTAATGTATGGTCGATGCAATCTTCTAAACTTCTAAAATGCATTGTTTCTGGCTCTGACATGATCTCTCCTCTCTATAGGGGTGTTATTATCTCAAGGGTTAATCTTTAACCGCAATCATTATTCGATGATTAATTGTGGGTATAATGGAAAATCTTTTAATAAGTCAACCACTTGCTTTTTACATTTTTCTTTCACTTTGTCATCAAGTTGATACTTAGCTTTGCTGTGACTATTGGTCTTGTCACTCCAAGTAGCTTTTGTATTCTTTAAAACTTGAATGATAATAGCTCCAAGCTCTCTCATCTGACTTTCTTTCATCCCTAAGCTCGTAACAGCTGGCGTGCCTATTCTAACGCCCGATGTGTACCAAGCTCCATTTGGATCATTAAAAATAGCATTTCTATTAAGGCAAATACCACATTCTAAAAGAGCATCTTCAGCTTGCCTGCCACTGATATTAAATGAGGATACATCAACAACCATTAAGTGGTTGTCAGTGCCATGAGACATAATATGGATGTTTTCTTTCATAAAACAAGCAGCTAACTCTTTAGCATTGGCAACTATCTGCTTGCTATACTTTTCAAAGTCAGTCGTATTGGCCTCTTGAAAGGCAATCGCTTTAGAAGCGATCACATGTGGCAGTGGTCCCCCCATGGCTAATGGACATCCCTTATTCACCATATCAGCATACTCTTTAGTGCATAAAATAAGACCACCTCTGGGCCCTCTGAGCGTTTTATGAGTTGTTGAAGTGACAATTTGTGCATAAGCAATCGGATTTTCTTCACCTTGAAATACTTTTCCGGCAACAAGCCCTGCAAAGTGAGCCATATCCACCATCAAAACAGCTCCCACATCATCAGCAATCTGTCTCATTTTGGCAAAGTTAATCCGTCTAGAATAAGCAGAATAGCCAGCTAATAAAATATCGGGTCTGCACTCTTTGGCAGCTTTAGCAATTGAAGCATAATCGAGCTGCTCTGTTTTAGGATCAATGCGATAAGAAAAAGCCTGCATCATTTTAGAAGAAATATTGTGCTTAAATCCATGAGTTAAGTGTCCTCCTGAATCCAACGACATCCCTAAAACTTTTGCATTGACTAAATGCTTGCGCAATTGCTCATATTCTTCAGGATTCAAATCTTCTAGTTTTTTGTCTCCGAGCTTTTCAAGATGTTTATTTTGAATTTTTTGAGTGATGATACTCCAAAAAGCGATCAAATTAGCATCGGCTCCTGAGTGAGGCTGAACATACGCATGTTCCGCGCCAAAAAGTTTTTTCACTTGCTCAATGGCTTCATTTTCACATGCATCGACATTTTCACAACCAGCATAAAAGCGGTGCCCTGGATAACCTTCGGCATATTTATCTGTTAAAAGGTTGCCCATGGCTAATTGAACAGCTAGCGATGAGTAATTCTCAGATGCAATTAATTTTAAGTGAGAGCGCTGCGCTTTAAGCTCTTTAATAATACTATCTGCAATTAGGGGCGATTTTTGATGTAGATAATCAATTGCAGCTAAGTAGGAAATAACTGATAAATCGGCATTTTCCAAAGCTTTATGGTGCAAATACTTTTTAAGATAACTCATTTTTTAGCAATCACTTTTCAAGATTAAAACTTCATAAACAAAATGAGGCTTAAGATAATAGTTGCTCTTTTTTGTGTCGAGCAATAATCCTATTTGCAACACCTGCTCCAACATAATAAGCTGATAGAGATAGCCCTAGAGAGATTAATTGATAGAGGAAGAAGTTCCCCATGATTTTAAAAAGTATTAAACTTAAAAAACCAACAATTGATGAGACAATAGCCCCATAACGACTTGGCTTTTTAGAGATCAATCCAATCACAGTTGGCACGCAAAGAGCACAAACAGAAAGCTCGTAAGAAAAGATAATCATATTGACGATGTTGTCAAAATAAAAGACGATCAATAGAGAACTCAAACCACAAAGTAAAGTCACTCCTTTAGAAAAGGCCACTTTACGTTTATCTTGCATGTTATAGCGGCCTAAAAAGTCAAATGCAATATTAGAGCCAATCGAACTTAAAAGTGAGACTGCGGTTGACACGATGGCCATGAAAATAGCTCCCATGAAAAGAGTCGAGACAATCATGGGCGTATTTTGATTGATGAACATCATCAGCACAGAGCCACTGCCAAAAGGCACAAAAGCTAACTTTTTAGCCATAACTCCAAAATAGATTGGGATCAAACAAATTCCCATAAAGAAAATTCCCGCAAGAATAGTCGAGATCTTAACCGTTCTACTATTTTCTGCAGCAAAACATCTCTGCCCCATATCCTGCTCAATCGTCATAAATAAAAAGGGCATCAAAAGCCAAGAAATCCAAGGAAAGTTCAATTTAGAAACAGCTAAAGTTACTGGCTCTAGAGATAAAGAAGCAGATGGAGCTTTGAAAAAAATAAGTGCTAATAATAAGGATCCTATGACAAACGACGCTTGCAGTACATCGGTTTTAACAACAGCTTTAAATCCACCCATAGTAGTATAGGCAATTAAAACTCCCCAAAAAGTGATAAAGATCCAATCGCTTTTAAAACCTAAAGCATAAAAGAATTTATAAGCTGCAATCCCTTGAGCCACCAAAATCAGAAATAGAGTAATAATAGAAACGGCTGATGCAAACGTTCTTAAAAATTTTGCCTGGTATACTTTTTCAAAAATTTCTGCCGTTGTAGAGACGCCCAGCTCTTTCCATTTTTTGCCGATCCCAAGAGCAAGTGCAAAAAATCCCAAACAAGTTCCTAAAGGATAAAGTAAAACAATCCACCCCTTATCAAAGGCTTCTTGAGAAGATCCCATGATAGTTCCACCGCCAACTTGAGTAGCTAAAAATGTAAGAACCAGTGGAACGATTTTCAGATTTCTTTTCATTAAAAAATAATCATCATTCGTCTTCACTTCTTTAGAAGCTTGCCTACCAATCCAGATACATGCGACGCTAATTGCGCCAATTACAATTAAAAATAGAGTTAAATTCATCTCATCACCTAAAAATTTATTGATTCAATTAAAAAAAGACTAACAATCGCAATCGATGATGTGATGATGATGCGAGGAAGCTGCCACAGAAAAAGAGTTTTCCCAAGATAACTTTATAACCATTTTGTATAAAGAGGGTTTCATTTGCATTCCTCAATGTTTTGAACGCTCTTAAGTATAATTCAAATAGAGCTTATCTGCAAAGAATTAAAACAACCCTTTGAAAAAGTTAAAAAATATTTTTAGTTTGAGCTAGGCGAAGATGTTTGCCTAGTTGGTGCTTTAATAAATGCAGCTGTTTGCAATCCAAATCGTTTTAAGATGGACTTCTCTTTATGGGCGTTAAGACTGGTGTGACATTGGAGCTGCCATACCAATCTTGATTTTTAAAGAAAAATCTCTGCACGAGCTCATTTGAATTATAACAGTCCACCCGACAGGCTATATCGGGATCAGACTTTGAGAAAATAGTTAAAACCACTCTTGTTAAAAAAGTGTCTTGCTCAGGACTGAGCTCAAAATTCCAAACTCGTAAATTCCGATTTGAGGGTAAACTTACAAATTGATATTCAACTGACATTTGAGGCCTAACCCCTGCACCATTACCGCAGCATTCCACTGTCACATTCTTTACTTTTCCAGGAGAAATATTATTAAAAACGGTATGGCAGATGCCAGCTAGAGTAAAAGTCACAGGATAAACTGATTGCTTAGAATCATTACGTATCTGAAATTGAACTTTAGAGCCATCTGGTATAGACAAGAGTGTTTGACCCGAACTACTTACACCTGTTGCCATATTAGCTTAGACCTCAAATGAAAAGGCAAAAAGCTTAACATAAATTGCTATATAAATGCATCAGTTTGCAATTTCTGGACAATTATACAGCAGCCCCTTTGTCGATGAAAGCTGATACATTTGCATCACCGCTGTTTTAGCTTGATTGAGCTCAAGCAATGACGAAGTTGCCCCTGGAGAAGATAACACCATTCTATTCTCACCGTCGGGATCTGAAAAGGAGATTACTGTTTGTCCCCCTTGAGCCTCTTTAGTTGCCAAATAATTTTGCAGTAAAGAATTTAATTTTTTTTGAAAGTCTTTATTTACATTTTCAAAAACAAGCTCAGATGGTGCTGCTGCAGATAAAAAAGAGCTAAAAATAAATGCTGTGAAGAGTATGAATTTGTTCATGGGTTATTTCTCCATTTAGAGCTTCGTTTAATCTGGCAACTTGTAGGGTAAGCGCTCTGTGTGGGCGTGGACTTGGGAGCTGCTGATGGACCAAAGTTTTGATACGACTGCAAGTAAAGCTGTGCAATTTGGTCGGCTAGCTGATCGGCATCTGCTTGATCTTGGGTTGGATTTAAAGAGCCATCTACTGAGGTGCTTGTAATGGATAGATAGCCAATAATCAATGAGACATTGTTAGCTGTGTCAATAGTTGCACTTAATTGCCTCCCCCCATCTGCTGGAAAAGAGTAACTAGCTCCTGCAAAAGATAAGGCTGGAGTCGCTATTAAACCTAAAAATAAAAGTGATAAAACAAACTTTTTCATAAATATAAAGTAATTTAAAATTGCTTTATATTTTTTAAGACAAATTAGGTCAAATTAATTCTTACTAAAAGCATCGACAAGTGAAGGATAGATTGCAGGATAGCGAAAGCGAAAGCCCGTTTTTAAAATTCGAGACGGATAAACTTTAGTCCCAGCTAAAACAATTTCAGCAACGTCTCCCAATTTTTTCATAAAATAATTTTTAGAGAGTTTGAGAAAAATTCGTTTATTCATAGTCAAAGCTAATGCCTTACTAAAATTTTTAGAAGTGATGAGCTGAGGAGCTACTGTATTATAAACCCCATGAACAGCTTCATTTTCTAAAGCATAAAGGATAAACCAACAAAGATCCTTAATATAAATCCAAGGGAATGGTTCTGGACCTTTGCCTATCACAGAGCCTAAGCCAAATTTAAAAAGAGGCTTTAAATGGGCTAAAATCCCAACTTTAAGACTTATTAAAAGACCTGCCCTTAAGATAATTTTTCGGATAGAATCTGACTCTAAATGGGCAGCCTCTTCCCATTTTTGAACTAATTTAGCTGTAACATCTTCCCCTAAGACATCACTTTCATCGTAAAGTTTCTCGATTTCTTTGGGATAAATAGCCACACTTGAAAACGAAATCCACACTTTAGGCTTACAATTAAGCCTTAAAATATGTTCTTTAAGTTCTTGTGTAGGGTTAATTCTGGTGTCAAAAAATTCCTTGCTAAAATTTTCTGGACCCTTCTTTTGATTGATCACCTGCTGTGCTGGAAAATTGATGATGGCATCACAAGAAAAATTTTGAAGAGCCTCATAATCGAGCTCGTCGACCCCACTTGCACCCTTTTGGAGCAGGTAGACCTCATGCCCTCTCTCTTTTAAAAATTCCTTTAAATAGAGAGCCAAATATTCTTTAGAATTTGCTAAAATAATTTTCATCAGATAACTTATTGAAGATTATTCAATTTTTAAGCATAATGCCTAAGTTTTTAATGGCAATACCAATTAAACTTACCCCTTAAGGATTTTCCATGCTCGATAAGCTTAAAATTATCTTAGACATTCAAGAATTAGATATCAAGATGATCCGTTTAATGAAATTAAAAAAAACGCGTCAACATGAACTTGATGAAATAGATGCTTTGAAGAAAAATTTGAGACAAAAAATTGTCGATAAGGAAACAGAGATTTCTGACTTTAAGTTAGAAGTCACTTCTTACGAAGAGGGCATCAAAGAAGTTAAAGAAAGAATCAAAAAGTTCGAAGGCCAACAAGAGTCGGTTAAAAAGATTGAAGAGTTTAATGCTTTAAACCAAGAGATTTCAAGAGCCGATCGCGAAAGAGCAAACCTAGAGCACAAACTCAATCTGTCCGCTGACACTCTAATGGCAGAAGAAGAAGCATTAGCTAATCTACAAAGCACATATGATTCGACATCAGAAAACAGCAAGGCACTAGAATCAGAAATTCAAGCCAACATTGCTGAAGTGAATAAAGAAGGACTTACTCTTAAAAAAGAGCGCGATCAATTATCGACACAAGCAGATCCTGAGATCATGAAGATCTATGAAAAGCTAATCAACAACAAGCGCGATAGAGTTGTTGTTGCGATTGCTAATCGTTGCTGCAGTGGCTGTCATATCGTATTAACAGCTCAACAAGAAAACTTAGTGCGCAAAGGTGAGCGTTTAATTTTCTGTGAACATTGCTCACGCATTCTATACTGGCTAGAGCCACAAGAAGCTGAAGTAGAATCAGCAGTTCGCAGACGCCGCAAAAAAGTGATAACCACTACATAAATCTTTTAGGGAAGACAAGCAATCGCTGCAGCCTGAGGGTATTAGGCAGGAGAGGAAAGTCCGGACTTCATAGGATGAGGATACCAGTGAAAAGCTGGGGGCCGTAAGGCTACGGAAAGTGCAACAGAAAATAGACCATGTCAGAAATGGCAACAGGATGAAAACGCCCACTTTAGGAGTGAGCCATACTTAAGGTAACTTAAGGTGCTGTAAACCCTATCCGAAGCAAGAGTTTCACTCAATCTGTGATCCGCAGGAGTGAAACGGGTCGCTTGAGAAAGCTGGTGACAGCTTTCATAGACAAATGATTGCTCACGACAAAATCAGGCTTATCGTCTTCCCTTCTTTTTTTAAAAAAACCTATATACTAAATTACAAGCCTCAAGCCTTTTTCAAATACAAATTTGTCAATCAAAGATTCCTAAGTAGTCTTAATCTTCTCTTAATGTCAGCTTGTTAGGCTTCTATCTAAATATTAAAAGAAGGAGTCTTTTCTCATGTTTTCGG
>CAZJSX010000053.1:0-9328 GCA_964548845.1 uncultured bacterium
GGGCAAGAAAGTGTCTATTGACATTTGAATTTGCAAAGGCTTTTTCATCGACCACCAGATGATCGCTAAGCAAATAATGAAAATGCCTGGAATTAATGTTCCTAAAATAGCGCCAATAGTGCTAATCCATCCCGACACTTTCATCCCTTTTAAATTGACGTATGTGCCCAGCCAAAAAATCACTAAGATGGTAAAAACCATATAATATTTGTTTTGTACAAGATCAGGATTAATTAAATAAGAAATAGTGGCGGCTGCAAAACTGAGTAATGCAGGAAACCAAATCATGTTCTCAACAAACTGCATCCAGATCGCTAAAAAGCCAATCTTTGGTCCAAAAGCAGCTTCTACCCATAAAAAAATACCACCTGTTTCATGAAAGGCTGTGGCAAGCTCTGCTGACACAAGAGCTGATGGGATTAAAAACAAAAGGGCTCCCAAGATGTAAACAAAGATGATACTAAAGCCATAAGTGGCAGCAAGCGGCAAATTACGCAAGCTACAAATCGCGGCAATATTAATCATTGTCAGCATAAAAACGCTGAGCACTTTTGTTGTCGAAAGAGGCTTTGTATTCATATATATTATTCTTGGAGATCAAAAACAGATTGTTTAATCCGATTGTGCATAGACTGAGCTAACTCAAGGCCATGGTCGGGGTTGATTTCTTGGTTGAAAAGATGGAGCTGCTCAAAAGTAAGAGGATTGTTGTTGATAATCTCATCCCAAGAGAAATTGGCATTAATCATATTGTATAAGCGAATATGCCCTTTTTCTTTTGAAAAATTATCAGCTCTAATTTGATGAGTTAAAACATCAATATTTCCATTTTCTAAGGCATGATAGACAATAGCTTGATCAGCTGTAATTTTTTGTCCGCAGCTATTGATCATGACGCTGTGATTGCAATTCACTTCATCAGCAATCACATTGATTAGTACACTGTTTTTAATAGATCCTTTTCTGATGCAGCAATTAATTAAAATGCTGTTTTCAACAACAAGATTTTCTGTAGCAGCATGATTTTCAATTTGATCTGTAATGGAAAAGAAAGTTTTTAAAAACTTAGCTTCATCACTTTGCTGAGTCAGCTTTAAACAATTGTCATAATAAGATTTTGTATTTCCATAATCCCACCACAAAGATTGTGCGCCGACATCAGTTACTCCAAAAAGAGCTAAAGAAGAGCTTGCTTGCAATAACTTTTTCTTAAAATTTTGCATTCTCTCATAGTGTGCTTCAGCAAAATCTCTAGAGACATTCTTTTTAGTTAAAAGTTCAATATAAAGATCTTTTTCTAAAGTTAATGGCATCCAAAGATGGGGATCAGTATCTAAAGCAGCATTTTTATTTTGCAGCTCAGATTCAAATTCTTTTAAAAAAGCCGCTAATATTTTTTTAGATAAGCTAAAGCAACCTAAACTAAATGCTAATTTTTCTTTGCCTGCAAGCTTTGAAAAGTTTTCATAAGAAAGTTTTTCTAATTGCTTGGCTTTTTGATTTGCCTCTACAATCACCATTCCATATTTATCATACCCTTGGCTTTGCCAAGTTTGTTGACTTGGGCAATGGGCTAAGGATTGAACTAAGAGATCTATTTCAAAAACAGCAGGTTTAATTTCATGTGATGGGATAAAGATTTGATCTCCCCAAAAAATACTAAGCCTTCCTTTGCGATGTGGAGCAAAAATCGAAGTTTGTTTAATCACAGCTTCTAAAATAGTAATGGGGACAGCTTTACTTTTATCAAATAAACGGCCAATGAGTTTGATTCGAGATTTGTTGTTATATTCACAACCAGTCATCGGGGCAAGCCTGGTCCCTTTGCCTGCTGTATGATAAAGAGCAACGCTTAACCCTTTTTGTAATGCTTCAAATAGATCGACTCCAAATTTTTCTTGAGCAATTAGCGATGCTTTTTGAAAAGCATAAAAAGTACCTAAAGCATTACCGGCCCCTTTTGGCCAATCTTCGTGCACAGTAATAATTAAAGCATCGTTTTTAACTACCTGGCCGCGCATTTTATCTAAGCGCTTTTGCCAAAAGTTAGCCTCATAGGAGGAAGTTACTGAAATAATAACCACATCCATCCCATGAGTTAGGGATTGAATTTGAGAAAGATATGTTGAGATCATGACCATCTATTTCAAGGTTACCGAGATATATCTGGTGATCTTACCATATTTAACTAAAAGTAAAATATGTTTATTTTTGCCATTTTCATTTAATGCCTGTTGAAATTCCTCAACATTACTTATCTTTTGTCTATTAATCGCTAAAATTAAAGTTCCAGGGCGAATAGAGGCCATGGCCATTTGTGAGTTTGGTTTCACTTTGGTAATAATCACCCCTTGTGTTTCAGTATAGCCGAGTTGTTTGGCATATTCAGGAGTGAGGTTTTGCACTTCGATTCCGAGTGCATTTTGAGCCACTTCTGTGCTAGTGCCGTTGAGATCTAAAGGATTTTGCCCTAATATAGCTGTAACTTCTTTAATTTTCCCATCTCGGTTGATAGTAAAAACAACAGATGTTCCAGGTTTCATCATTCCAATTTCACTGCTTAAGCTAGTTTGTTGAGTGAACGGTTTATTGTTTATTTTTAAGATCACATCTTGCTCTTGAAAGCCTGCTTTTTGAGCAGGGGAGTTTGGAGTGACCTCTAAAATGACTACCCCTTGGTGAGAGTCTAAATTTAATGCTTTGGCAATATCTGGGGTTAAAACTTGTACTCTAACGCCTAAATAACCATGTTGAATGCGACCATATTCTTTAAGTTGCTCAGAAACATGTTTAGCTAAGTTGCTTGGAACTGCAAAACTCAGTCCCATATAGCCACCAGTTTTAGTCAAAATAGCGGTATTAATTCCAATGACTTGACTGTTGAGGTCGAGTAATGGGCCACCAGAATTGCCTGGATTAATTGCGGCATCGGTTTGAATGTAACTTCCTAGATTAGAGTTGCCAAATCTAGCTCTTCCTGTTGCACTAACTACACCCACTGTCAAAGAAGCTTCTAATTCAAAAGGATTTCCAACAGCAATAGCCCATTGGCCAATTCGAACTTTGTCTGAATCAGCCAAGACTAAGAAAGGAAATTTTTTTCCATCAACCTTAATCAAGGCTACATCTGTATTAGGATCTGTGCCAATAATTTGAGCATCATATTGACTGCCGTCATTTGTGATCACTTGTACTTTGGTTGCGTTTTGCACTAAATGATTGTTAGTTAAAATATATCCATCGGCAGAAATAAAAAATCCAGATCCATAACCTGCTGACGGCTCCATTTGTGGAGGTTGGTGCCCAAAAAAATAAAAGAAAAAGTCATTGTTAAAAGGATCGGTAATTTCAGAGTTATCAAAGAAACTTTTAATAGAAACTACTGCTGGGATAGCATTCTCAGCCACTTGAGTAAATCCTTCAGAGGCCTCTTTTAAAACCGTGACACCGGTTGTATCTTGGGGTTTATTTGTAGGTTTTGCGGGTGCAGCATAAAGAGTGCAGGCAGAAAAAATAAGAGTTAAAAAGAGTTTTGAATATTTAGATTTCATGGGTAAGCTCCTTTTTTTGTTTAAGAGTTTATCACGCTGAGATTTTGTTGAAAAATGAAAATTTTCAAAGTAATTAGGGATAAAAAAAAGACCCTATCTTTTTCAAGATAGGGTCTTTTAGACTTTTTAAATTTTCTAATTTAAATTAGAAGTTCCACTCAAGGCCAGCATATGGGGCAATCGATCCAATCACTTTAATTGAGAAAGGTTGATTTAATGCTACTCTAAAGTCGCCATCAGATTGACTCATTTTACCTAAGTTTCTAGCTTGTCCCCATTGGATATATTTACAGCCAAAGACAGCAGAGAATGGGAAGTTTGGAGTTGCATTACGCACTCTAAAGCCACCTTCTGCCATATAGACAAAGTTAGCAATGATTTTTTGGCGGATATTTTGGTTACATGAGCTAAGACCTACAGTGCTTTCTGCATTCATCATGCGATTAACGCGCATATTGATCCAGCTTTGCCAGCCAATACCAGGAGAAGCTGCAATATATGGAGAAATCGCAAATCCTTTAAAGATCATTGGGTATGGAAGCTCAAATGTTAGTTTTAATAAGAAAGCATCTAAATTTAAATGAGCTCTAAATTGGTTTTTAGCTCCTCTAACAGGGACTCCTGAAGAAGTTGTAGCATTATAACCAGGTAATGACTCTGTTGAGATAAAGATACTTTTTTGTGTTTGATATGTAATTGCTGTTTGAAACCATTGGAAGAATCGATAGCCCAATAAGAATTCAAAAACAGGTGTTACGTTATATCTGATACGTCCTTCAAAAGGGCATGCGCCACTTTGAGAGAATAAAGAGTGTGGAAGTCCACCAATATTTCCTCGAATATCATCAAACGATAAAAAGCCAGCACCTACAGTTGCTTGAGTTACTAAACTAAAGCGTTTTTGAATGTTTTTAGCTTTTGTAAAGTATGGAAGCCAACGATCGATTGGTTTTTTGTTGATGCAATAAGTATAAGTTGAAGGAAAATCCCACTGCATTCCTAAATACGGGCTAAAAGAGTACATGATTTTAGCACGTAGTGGGGAAACAAGACCCATAGCGAGGTCTCCACCTTGTTGACTAAGCTCCCCAATATTGCGCACTTGCCCCCATTGATTATAACGGCAACCTAAGACAATTGAGAATAAATAGTTGGGATTGGCATTGCGCAGTTTAAAGCCTGCATCTGCCATCCAAGAGCCATTCGCTACAATTTTATCTCTGAGATAGAGAAAGTTGTTATTGTAAATTCCTGCGTTGGTGATCGTTGTTTTTTCAATTTTAATATCGGTCCAGCTCTGCCAAGATACCCCAGCACCGGCTGCGATAAAAGGGGTGAATGCAATGTTTTGAATCACTCCAGTGAATAAATCCATAGAAAACTTAGCCATCAAACCGTTTAAAGTTAAATAGGATTTGAATTGGTTTAAGCTGTTGTTAAAGACTCCTGCACCAGTTCCTGGTAACCAACGTGAAAGCATCATCGTTTCATTTTGGTATTGATAAGAGATTCCCATTTCAAGCCAACGGCTGATACGATATCCCAGTAAATACTCAACCAAAGGAGCTCTGATAGAAGACAATCTTCCTTCAAATGGGACTGAAGTCCCACTGCTATAAAATAATGAAGCGGGTTGCCCTGCAATATTTCCTCTAAGATCTGAGAAATAAATAAAGTTAGGGCCAATGCTTAATTGAGCAGTGACAGCTGGTTGCTTGTAGACATTTTTAGGATTGGTAAAAAAGAGGTCTTGAGTTTCAGTTGTTTTTTTCCCAATCATATAGTTAGTCGTTGTTGGGAAATCCCAGTGAAGACCAATGTATGGAACAAAGGAATATAGAGAGCGAATTCTGAAAGGCTTAAAGAGTCCTCTGTTGAAATTACTTTGTTGTCTTATATCTCCTAAATTGCGAGTTTGTCCCCAATAGTTATATTTACATCCCGCAGTCATTGAAAAATTTCGATTAGGATAGGCAGAAAAAATTCTAAATCCTGCATCGATCATAGCGCCAATATTGGCAACTGTTTTTTGACGATAAGGGATATCTGTTCCAACAAAGCTTCCTGTATTGGTTTGGAAAATGCGATCTGTAATATTTGACCAAGATTGCCAGCTTGCACTTGGTCCGCCTGAAATGTAGGGAGAAAAAGCTAAAGCTTTAACAATCATTGGAAGAGGAAGCTCAAAATAGAATTTTGCTGTTAACATATTGAGTTGTAAGTCAGAGCCAAGCTGAAGCCTTGCAGTAGGGTCTGATCCACCAGTTGACGTTAACGTGCGTGTTTGAACATAGACATTCGACTGATTTTGGTAAGAGAGGGCAAATTTAAACCAGTTGTTGAATCGATAACCTAAGATGTATTCAAAAACAGGAGTTCTATTATAGCTTAAGCCTTGTTTGTCAGGAGTTGCTCCAATCATGCTAAATTGTGAAGCTGGAATGTTCCCAATATTTCCATTGATGTGGCTGAAATATAAGAAGCCCACACCCATATTGATTTCACTAAATAAAGCTTCTTTGCTTTGCAAATTACTGGCTTTAGTCCAGTAAGGTAGCCATCTTAATTTGGGTTGATAAGTAGCAGTGCCATTTGAAGATACAGCAGAGGTATCTTGAGCAGGTGCTGCAACTATTGTATTTAAAATAGAGGGCGGGTTTTCTACTTTTTCATCTGCTGTGATGTAGGTCGATAAACAAAGTGCTGGTATGAATGCCGCTTTTATTAATGGATTTAGAAACTTCATAAGAGATCCCTATGTATTGTTATAAAAATTTTTATAGCTCAACACCTTAATTAAGATAAAGATGATTCTATTAAACCGGCTATTTTGTGCTTTAGAGATCTTCAATTTTCAAAATTTTGAGATTTTCTTGCTCAAGCTTTTGATTTTCTTTTTCTAAAGCGGCCTTTGATCCAAATGAAACGACAATGGCCTCATGCATCTTTTCCAGTAGCTGTTCTTGAACAGCCTGTTTAATCTGCGTCGGAGTTGCTTGAATAATTTCGTCTCTTATTTTTTTTCTTAGCTCGTAGGTTTTTCCTTCCATTAACCAAGAATAAGCTGTTAATGCTTGTTGCTCTGGAGAAAGGGGTTGATCTAATTTTTGAATGACACCTAGTTTGGCTTCTTCTAATTCTCGATCTGAAAATTGCCCTAAGCTGATTTTTTTAACAGCTTGATAAAAGGCTCGAATAGTTGTTGCTAAGTTGGGATCTCTATAGGCGTGAAAAGAGAAATAGCCGGCATTCATTTTATGGCTAGAACCTCCTCCATAAGCCCCGCCTTGCTCGCGAATAGCTTTGTGAAGGTGAGTATTATCAAAAAGCTCTGCAGCAATGTTCAAATAGGCTGAATAAGGGTTATTAAAGCCCGGAGTTTTAATCAACATAGAGGTAAAGAACACAGAAGAAGAACTCGCCTTTCCAGTGCAAGTGACTTGATGTGGGTGAAAATTCGAATCCCACTCTTGATATGGCTTTTTAGTGATATTTGCCAATTTCTGTAGCGACGGGGTCAGTGAAGCAAATTGCTTTTCATCACATGTTGTAATGAGACTGTGATGGTTGCCGTGGATTAGTCGTTCTTTTAGTTTCTTTAAATTTTCAATAAGTGGACCCACATTTTGATCCAAATTACCCATAATCGTTTTAATAAAAGAGTAATAGCCAAGCCCCGACCAATAATAACTGATATAGCTGTGACTATAAAAGCCGCTCGATGCAAAGTTTGCCGCAAATCGCAAGCTATTTTGTTTAATTTGTTGATCTAGTTCGACGAAAAGTTGGGTGATGAGCTCTTTAATCCGCTCTTGATCATCAAATGAAGGGTTTGTTGCAATTTCATACAATAGATCAATCAGGTGCTCTTGTTTGTGTTTTAAAGCTTTGCCTTGAAAGAATAGATAAGGGTGATATTGATCAATATGACTTACAGAGATGTAATTTTCTAAAAAAGCTGCAATTCCCCCTGTATGACTTTGAACCTCGTGCAAATGAGTTTTATAATCTTTTCCCCCAGATCCAATCTGGGTGACTAAATAGGCATATAGGCGAACAAGTGGAAGCTCATCAAAGTTAAGCTTTGGTAGTTTGAAAGCTAAACTTTGGTAAAGAATGCCATTAGTAAAGCAGGGGTGATAGAAAAGTTTGGCATTCCCCAAATTGCTTTGCTGTAAATCATAGACTCTTGGATTTTTAAAGACATCTGCAAGGGTGACTTTAGGTAAGACTTCTAGATTTTGATGTTCTTGTTTTTCTTGAAAGTTTTTTAACTCTAAAGCTCTTTGAATGATTTTTTCTTTATCCTGTGAAGATAGTTTAGCTTGTATCTTCTCTAAAGTTTTTTTCTCTTCGTCAGTTTCTTTTTTAATTAATGTTTTATCAGGGAACATGACAGAGGTGATAAAATGGGTATTTTCAATCCAGTATTTTTTAATCAGATTGCAAAGATAGAACGGATCTTTAAGCTTTTCTCTTAATTTTTCAAATTGAGAGTGTATCTTTAGGTTATCTTCTATTTTAGAGCCTACATTTTTCACTGGGACTGATTTCAAAATGAGCGAAAGTCCAAATGGGCCATAATCGGAGTTGATTTCAGTTCTTGAAAACTCGAGTTGATGAAGGGCTGCTTCAATAAGCTCTAAGTCCATTGGTTTTTTTGCAATCTCTTCGAGTTTTTTATAGATGATATTTTTTAAAGGTTCTAAATGCTCTTTTTCAGTTCCCTCAAAAATGATATCGTAGGGGATTTGTGATAAAGAATCTTCAAACATCGAATGGACATTTTGGCAAAGATTGGCTTTCAAAATTTCTAATTTTAAAGGCGAGGCATCTGTTCCCATTAATATAATATCTAAAACCTGCAGTGCTAAGACTTCAGTTTGTTCTTTTAATGAGCAGGTGAGCCAAGCCATCGCAATATAGGTTTTTTGCGCTGTTGTCTCATGATCGGCAATAGGGTAGCCAAATTGTACAGAAACAGGTTTAGTAAAATGTGGTTGAATGGGATTGGGAGCTAAAGGGGGTAGTTTCTGAGCTGTTTTTAAAGTATTTTTCTCAAGGAAATCTAAATGCCCTTTAATAGGCAAGTTGCCATAGAAATAAAAAGTGCAGCGCGATTCTTGATAAAATTGTCTATGAAAAGCAATCAATTGCTCATAGGTTAAAGAGGGAATATGCTTAGGATCACCACCATAATTATAGTGATATAATATATTGGGAAAGAGCGCTTGCATAATGCTTTCCCATAATCTTGCAAAAGGGGAAGAGAGGACCCCTTTCATTTCATTATAAACAATTCCTTTAAAGATTAAGGGAGAGCTAGAATTAGAAGGCTCTGTAAATTCTAAGCGGTGACCTTCCTGCAAAAAGCTGAGTTCTTTTAATTCGGGATGGAAAACAGCATCTAAATAGACTTCGAGTAGATTGTAAAAATCTTTGGGAACTTGCGATGCAGCTGGATAACATGTAAAATCGGGGCTCGTTAAAGCATTCATGTAAGTATTTAGACTTCTTCTAGTCATCGAAAAGAAGGGATCTTTGACTGGAAATTTTCTTGAGCCACAAAGCACCGTATGCTCTAAAATGTGAGCCACACCATCTGAGGTTTCAGGCAGCGTTCTAAGGGCTAAGCAAAAAACATTCTCGGGATCGTCATTGCTGATATGGACAATGGTTGCACCTGAAGGTTCATGAACAATCTCTCTTAAAACACATTGAAGTTCATCAATGGGGATTACTTTGGTGATTTTAAAGTTTTGATATTGATCAGATAC
>CAZJSX010000054.1:0-9307 GCA_964548845.1 uncultured bacterium
GGACCAAAAGAAGTGGTATTGGATTTATTTGAAAACGGCAAATTGAAAGAAAATTTCAATCCCTCAAAACCTGTTTTGATGGCCCGAATTGTACCTGTCGTTCAAGAGGGAAATGGATTTTTGGGAGAAAACCAACTAAAACAAGATCCCCTAACTCTAAAATTCAAAAAAATTAATTGGGGAGAACACCCTGTTTTGATTTGGGGATGTGCCAAAGGTCGCGAGATACAAGAAGAAGCTTTAATTGGTCTAAATCATGAAAATCTAGTTCTTGGGATTACTTTGATTCCTACAAAGAAAAAAAGAAAAGAAAATGATAAATTCTGGGAAACCTTCCTGCAAAAAACAAGACCATTAAGTTTTTTTGAGGCTTCTAAATCCCGTGGACAAGATCTTAAACAAGGAGAGACTCTTGTTGAGCTTCAAGCAGAATTATTAAAAGTTGTCGCAGAACAAAGAAAATCTGATGGTAAATTATTCATTGCTTCGATCCCATGCACAAAAGGAATTTCATTTAATCCACAAAATATAAGTAGCATTAATGGCCAAGATACTAATATAGCTGCCTACTGTAAAGGGAAGATAATCAAATTAAAAGGCACTTTGATTACAGGGGGGTCTGCTAAATGTAATATTCACCTCTCCACAACGATTAACGTTATGTTGAAAGAAGTCGATGAATTTTCTGTTTCTCAAACGGACCTAGACAGTCACCCTGAAATTCAAGTTTTCAATCAAGCTAGTTAAGTTTAATTTGTTTTAACTGCTCTTTTTGGGAACTTTTACCCTTTTTTTCTTGCTTGTGAAAGCCCTATTGCTACTGCTTGCTCTTGACTCGTCACTTTCTTTTTGCTCTTCCCTGATTTTAGCCTCCCTTTCTTCATCTTATGCATGGCTACTTTTACGTATTCTTGCATTTTCTCTCTCCATCATTTTAAGAAGACAGATTCTATAAAATTGCACCCATACCAGCCACAGCTAGCCATATAATGCTTCGATTTATGGGCACCACACCACTCAAAATAAGTTCCAACAAAGTAATTAGAAATAAGCAATATCCATAAAATTGCGATCTCTGTAGCTCATAGATTTATATAATCATAACATGCTAATAATTAGCTATATGTGTTAAAATAATAGTTATTGAATATTAAGATTGTATTAATTATAATAAATTTAGGAGTAAATTTGATTTTGAGGAACAATGGCTACACCAACAGTTTCAAGCGGCATTGAAAGGATAGCAGATGGCTTACATAATCTATCAATCGAAAAGACCTTAAATGGGGCTAAAGTTGTCATTTTGGGGGCTATTGCCACAGAATGTAGTCTAAGAGTCATGCATTTTGATGATCCAACCGCCATTTCTAGCGTCTTCAAACAAGCACTTCTCCATGAAACAGGTATGACTGGAGCAATAGGAGCTATAAATTGTTTAACAGGCATACAACAAAGAAATATAGTTCAAATTACCAAAGGGGCCTTATTAGCTCTTATTGGAGCAGCAAGTAGCGCTTCAATTTATATTATAGACCCAAAAATGACTATGGCAGTGTATCAATTGGCTATATGCACTCTGGTGGGCTTGCTCATCATTAACTCTGAGTTTAACATTAATACTAACACCGGTGGCTTCAATGGTGGCCGGCTAAGCTTCTTTAAAATAATTAGGGCTTTCATTTTAATGCATCTTGCCGCCTTACACTTTAGTAATTACTTTAACAATGACTCCTCTAACAATCACTCTTCTGACAAACGTTTATACAGCACCATTTTTCGATCAAATGAACTTTTACATAGCAACATTTGTCGGCCAGACGAGCTTTTATATAGCACTACCCCTCAAGCAGACTCCTTGTCACATGATCAAGTTGCCTTTTTAGAAACTCATAAAACTGAAATTGAAACCATGTATGGTACGGGCCAAATAACTTCAGGCAAATGGGAAAAGCTAGGAAATGGTATATCAAAAATAGCCGTGCAGCATCCTGAATTACCTGGAATGATCATAAAAATTCCAATTAGAGAAACAGGATTTCGAACGACAACTACCGATGGAGATCTTTTATTGCATTATGAAAACCTAAAACAAGCACAGCAAATTGCCACCTCTTTCAATCGAATTGCTATTCCTAATTCTTATCTATTCCAAACATCAAAGGGAAAAATACTTGTTGAACAAAAATTAGAATTTCTGAATTCTTATGCTTGGAAGACTGATCCTCATATATCAAAAACAATCGGCCAATACTGTGCTTTTATAAAAGAAAGCCAATTATGCGATGTTGGTCTTTATAGACATCATAATGCTAGACTGGTTGCTCATTCTACTACTCCTAAAGTCGCCATCTTTGATTTTGATTGTAAAGCTGCTAATCAAAATTTTGACATGAAAGATTGTATCAACCAATTTTTTGTACCAAAGGAACAACTTACTTTACCAAAGACACACCCCTTTTACCAAATCATCTCCCCAGTCGTGCATGGATTAATAGTGCTAAAAGTGATTAATTGCGCTAAAAAAGAAATTTTAAATTTTTTCAATACTTTAATATCAATTAGTCCTGTGACTTTACTTAAATCGACCTTAGCAAATGTAAAGGTAAAACTAGGATTAATTTGTATTGTAGCTCTTATAGCTCTAAAAATTATGTCTCAAGATAATTTAGCAATATAAATAACCCCCTAACAACTCTTTACAGTTTAGAAGAAACAATAATTTACCTCTTTTAGATCATACAAGAGCCCATTTTAACTATCTTTCTTAGGAACTTTCACCCCCTTTTTTCTTGCTTGTGAAAGCCGCATCGCGACAGCTTGTTCTTTACTCGTCACTTTCTTTTTGCTCTTCCCCAATTTTAACTTCCCTTTCTTCATTTTATGCATCGCATCTTTGACATACTCTTGTGCTTTTTCTCCATATTTTTTAGTCATGATCAAACCTCACTCTTTTCTTAATTTCATCACATTGATACAAACATCTCTTATTTAATTATTTTCTCATCTTATTTTTTGTCATTTAAAAAACCCTACTAACAGCCAGTTCAAAAAAGTCTTTTTGAAAATGAAGATTTAGCTTACACATAATGAGATGATAAAAGGATTTTTAAAATGCGATACAGAGTCGGAAAGTTTAGTGAGTTTTCTGAATCTTCACCCATCACGATCCGCATTGCCCCTAACTTCCATATCGTCTTAATCAAATCCGAAGATCGAATTTACGCCATCAATGATGAATGCCCTCACAAAGGTGGACCACTCGGTGAAGGAGAAATCGAGGGAACTGAAATTGTCTGCCCTTGGCATTTTTGGCGCTTTGATATTCGAACGGGTGTTTGCACAGATGGTGGCGATGAAGATGAAAAGGTAGCTTGCTATAACGTTATAGTTGAAGGCGAGGATGTTTTTGTTGACGTCCCCGATAAAAGATCATGAAAAGCTATGAAGAGCATTTAAAATCTCTTTTAGATAAAACACCATCCAATCTTTGCCAAAAATCTTCGGCTATTTTCCCTGTTTTCCACTCATCGAATATTACAACTAAGCTCTTATTTTTTAACTATTGGAAAGTCAAAAGGGACATCGAACATTTGATGTGCCGTGTTTTTCTAAGAGATAGCTCTGGAGAATTGATTCAAAAAAAATGGTTTTATGTTGAAGAAATCAAAGCTTATGAGATCGATCTCTTTAAATGGCTAGGAACCACCTACCCTTTTTCTGGATCTATTGAAATTCAGTTCTCTTCTCCCTCAAATTTAGTCTTTCCCTACCCCGCTGTTGTTGTTTTATACCAAGGCTCCTCTTTCTCCACTTTTGTCCATAGCGCACAAAGACTTTATCACGATAAAAAAGATGAGAAAACTAATCGTAGAAAGCAAATTATAGAATCTGGTTTTAATATTCATGCAAGCGATCAGACCTTCCCCTTTCTCACTCTAATTAATGGCAAAGAGGCAATTAAGGAGAAAAAGATAGAATTAACAGCTTATAACCAAGAGCAAAAAATACTCAAAAAAAAGCTCACTATTAGCTGCGCGCCACTCGAAACTCTCTACTTGCCATTGGACAAATGGCCAGAGTTGATTAAGCATCTTGAAGGCCAAGCTGGCTGCTTAAAAGGCAAGCTCTTTGACTCTCACTCTTTCCCCAGACTTATTGTTGGCAATTATAACAAAGAGCAAAAAGCGATCAGCGTCACTCACACCTACTACGATTTAAGCCAAAATCAAGCCCCCACAGATTACTGGAAAGCTCCTGATTTAAATTGGCACCCTCTGACATTGATGCTCCCTTTAATGGAAGATTCAGATCACTACACTCACATTTATTTTTACCCGATTTATTCTAAAGCCAGTTTTTTTATTGATGTTGAAATCTATAATTTACAAGGTCAAATACTTCTTAAAAAAGAGCGCTTTGCTTTAATTGAACCCACGAAGAGTTTTCAATACCTTTCATTTGAAGATCTAATCTCTTCATTAAACTTATCAGAGCCACTCACTGTGAGATTAATTGCCCATTCCACATCTGATGAATCTCTGCCAGCGCGCCTTAAAATTGGTTATAATATCGGCAAAAAAAGCAAGGGACTCTCATGCAATATCTGCACGAATTTCATTCCAGCAAACCCGCAGCTTGAAAATAAATCACAAGCCTTTCGCTGGGCCCCCATGATGCCTTCTTAACACCAATGTTCGATTTGGGTTGTCAATGACTCCCCTAAAAAAGAGTATTCGCAACCAGCTCATATCAAATGCACTTTTTATCGAAAGCAAGATCAAAAATGTCTCTCTTTTCAAAAGACAATCCCTCCCCATGGGGCCTGCCTAATCACTCACACCGAAAACTCAAAAGAATTTTTTCAAGATACGATTGGCTGGTGCACCATTAAAAGTGACAATCCCTATATCACAAGCTATTACTTTTCAAAAAAAGGTGATCTTGTAATTGGCGGAGATCACGGCTTTTAACGAATCGCTTTTTGCAGCAAAGTATAAGCTGGCAAAAAATCTAAAATCTGAACTTCTTGCTGATCATCAAAGGCTAGTTGTATCTCTTTTTCATTTGCAATTGCAAAGAAGCTCGCCTGAATAAAATGATTATAACCTTTAACTTGAAGCAGGGCTTTTTCAGTCAATGCAATCCCCTTACATTCTATTAATAATAGAGGGTGCAAGTGAGATTTTTCATCTAGTTTTGTATAAACTAAAATATCCACTCTTCTTAAGTGGGTGGGACATTCTTGATTAGATAAATGTGGAAGGAGGTGAATTGCTTTTTCAACGACAATCAGCTCTTTGGGAAACCCTAAGTGATTGACCATCACATCGAGCCATTTTTGTCGAATCTGCTCTTCTGGTAGATCTTTGACCCAGCTTTTTCTTAACGGATCGTAAATACTGCTATCCATGATTTCTCCTTAACTGAAAGTCACAACTGCAAAGTAAGTGATAAGGACCCCTAAGAAAAAAGCCCAAAAAAGCTCCTTTTTGGAAGTAGAGACCTGTGTGACTATTCTTTCTATATTTACCTTTTCATTTGTTGGAAAATGAATGTTGTGGATCTGTGACTCTACAGCATCCACAAAAAGGATCCCTTCCACATCAAATCCATGAAAATACTCTAATAGCTGCCGCCGCGTTGCAATGGATTTAGGATCTGTTGCATTCTTTCCGGTTTTAACTTCTACTAAATATTTTTTCCCATCTTTAATCACAAAAGCATCTGGCCGAACATCATAATCTAGTTTCTGACCATTCACCCACATCGATAATTTAAAAACTTTTTGAACCTTTTCAATGATATAACCCTGCTCAAGTAGAAGCTCTGTTGCAGATTTTTCCCCTAATGCTGCGATTTCAAAGCGTTTGCTGAGTTTGGATTCTAAACGCCATTTTGAAATTTTTTGATATAAAAATATCCCAACTACAGCTCCAAATAGAAGTAAAAAAAAAGCTAATCCAAAAATGCTCAAGGCTTTTGGCTCGACCATATTAACCCAAAGGCTCTAAAAGTACACTTGCCCCTTTATAAAGCTGGCAAAACTTTTTTGCATCCTCAATAGTTCCTAAGAGTTGATTTTGATCGTCTCTTAAAAGGCCCCAATGCATCGGAATAGCTACTACTTTTGGTTTTATGCAATTGGCAAGCTCTGCAGCTTCAACTGGATCCATGACATAAGTTCCAGAGATCGGGAAAAAACCAATATCGCAATCGATATTTTCTAATTCTTTTAAATGATCTGTATCACCTGCAAAATAGATCTTTACCCCATCGACTTCAACTAGATATCCCACCCAGCGATTTTCCTTAGGATGAAATTTTTTATCCTTGTTGTAAGCGGGCACTGCTTTAATTTTAATTTGACCAAAGCTCTTTTCATCATTAGGCAAAAGAGCATAGACGGGATTTACATATCCCATAGTGGCTAGTTTTGGCTTTGCATCATGTGAACAAATAAAAGTCGTTGCTAAAGTAGCAATGGCCTTAATGGAAGGCTCATCAAAGTGATCGTAATGAGTATGAGAGATAAAAATAAAGTCGGCTTTTTCGTGTTTTTTTTCTAAATGATAGGGATCAAAATAAATCATCTTCTCTTTAGTCTTTATCTTAAAGCCAGAGTGAAAAAGCCAATAAATTTCAATATCGCCATGTTTAAAACAATGCTGCTTTTTAAATTTAGAAGCTTTTTCATCCATTTTAAAGACCTATTGAGGTGCAATTACACCATAATGGCCATCTTCTTCTCTTCTATAGATGACCTTAATTTTTTGTTCTTCTTCAGAACGAAACACCATGAAATGATCTCCAGAAAGATCCATTTTCATAACTGCTTCAGCGTAAGTTAAAGTCTTTAACGGAAGTGTCTCTTGTTTGACAATCTGATGAGAGAAGTCTTCAGCTAATGCTTGAAAATTTGCCTCTTCGATCTCATCGTTAATCTCAGCAACTTCGCTATAGCCGCTACGTACGACATCCACATCCATAGTGACTTGCGAAAGTGATTTAGCATGATGCTCTTGCATCTTAGCTTTAAATTTGCTCAATCTAGCAATTAACTTCTCAGTGGCCTTGTCAATTGATGCATACATGTCTGATGAAGTAGCATGAGTTTTAATCACAAATCGGTTAGTTTTAACCATGATATCGACTCTATTATCTTCTCTTTGGATATCCATAGTGACATGAATATCTAAGATATCTTTAGATAAGTGCTCAAGTCTTGCCAATTTTTCTTTAGCATGCTTTTTCATAGCTTCAGTAATTGAGAGATGTCTACCAGTTATAGAAATAGGATAAACATGCGCTTGCTCATTTTTTTTCATAAAAACCTCACAAAATTAGTACTAAACCTTAGTATATACAAAATAAGATTATATTGAAGAAAGTTGTGATTCAAGGTGATAAAAAATGAATCTGGTCTTATATTTTATAAAACCTTTAAGAAAAATCTTACGTTGGATTGTAGCTGAGAATCTATCTAAATGAAGCTTTTATAACCTAAAGATTAGTAAAAAATGAAAAAAATTTCTTTTGAAAAGGCCGAAATTCCTCATAAAAATTTAATCTTCGAATGGCTTGAAAACCCTCATGTCAAAGAATTTTGGGATAATAGTCCAGAACATCGAAAGGATATTATTCTTTTTATAAATGGTCGTGAAGAACAGTCTCCCTATTTCAATGGAGAACATGATTATCACTATTGGATAGGATCGATCAACAACGATCCTTTTTGCATGATGATGACTTCAGAACTTATAAAATCTAAATGCATCGAAGAGGATTCTCCTTTTGTCCCTTACCTATCTCAAAAAGGAAAGACAATTGGATTGGACTTTATGATTGGAAACAAAAATTATTTAGGCAAAGGACTCGGAGCAATAACTATTTCCATTTTTACAGAATTTTATCGATCAGAAATTGATTCCGAATGCGATACTTTTATGATTGACCCCGGAATGCACAATCCAAGAGCAAAACATGTCTATGCAAAAGCTGGCTTTGAAGTTGTTGGAGAATATACAACCGAACAAGGCTATTTTAACGGGAATCAAAGTTTTATTATGATTAAAAAAATGACCAACGAATAAAACCTTAGAAAGATACTCAAAGAAAAAATATGCACCGAAGAGGACTCGAACCTCCAACCACCTGATCCGAAGTCAGGTACTCTATCCATTGAGCTATCGGTGCATTTAAGTGCAAAAAATCTACCAACAAAAGCTTTTAATCTAAAGTAAAAAAGAATCTTTTATTAAAAAATTTCATAATATCAATTATTAATTATACAATTTGACACCCAATCTAATTTATAATAAAATACCTCTTTTAATTAACTTGAACCATCAAAAAAAGAGAGTATTATGACTTACTTTAATCCCCCTGTATACAATCAAGGATTTGGTCAACCATCTGCCCCTCCCTTCTATTCAGTTCCACAATATGACAATAACTACACCACATTTATTGACAGTAAAACAGAATGGGTAATGCAAGCTAATTTACCTCACGAAACAGCGACTCATATCTTTGCTAGTTGGATTGGAAGTTTCTTTTCAACGACTAAAGTTTACGATCCCTTCAATCCAGATCCTATTTTAAGAGCCAAGCTTTTAAAACAATCTGGTGAACTTTTCTACGCTCAATACTTTCCTAAAAACACAAGCCAGCTAAAAGCCTGTGAAAGAAAAACAGACGCTGTTTTTCAAGAATTTATTTCATGCTTTTCTGAAGAGGAAAAGTCCCCTCTTTTATGCTTTAAAGCCTCTATTAACTTTAATTTTGATGACCCAGAAACTCACTTTGATTTAGCTAAAAATTTATTTTTAGATGGTCTGTATTTGAAAGCAGTAGAGGAATTTGAGCAAGCTTTTCATCTTAGCGATAAACTAGAAGACAGCTCTGATTACCGCAAACAAAGCTTTAAAGCTTTAATGCAAAAATGCAGCGCTGCATGTTACGAGCGCTTAGGAATGCATGATAAAGCTCTATTGAATTATATGGATGCTTCAAAAATAGACCCTAATGGAAGAAACCTCAATTTAGAAGAGGCGCTATCAAGAAACTTTGAAATTTTAAAAACCAAGCCAATTAAAAGTTTCTCTGAAATCCAAGCTTGTATGGAATATGCTCCAACAGATCCAGATTTTCGCATTGATTTAGCTCATATTTTGATCACACAAGGCAAGCTTGAAGAGGCTCTGCCCGTTGTTATTAAAACAATCGAGCTAAGCTTTAATTATAAATTGGCATCTATGTATCGTTGTGCAGAACTTGTCAGTCGCCTTGCAACAGTTATTCAAGCTCC
>CAZJSX010000055.1:0-9150 GCA_964548845.1 uncultured bacterium
CGTGGTCGTAGGCGGTGGCGACAAGCTGCTGGCGCAGGGCCGGCGACCCGGCGGCGCGGGCGATTTCGGCGACCAGCGAGGGCACGCTCTCGGCCTGGAACATCAGGCCGGTGCGGTTGTGTTCCACGAGCTCGCGATGGCCGCCGACGTCCGACACCAGCACGGCGACGCCCTGCGCCATAGACTCCAGGGGCTTGAGCGGCGTGACCAACTCGGTGATCCGCTGTCGATCCCGGGGATAAGCCAAGATGTCGACCACCGAATACATGGCCTGCACCTCGGCGTGGGGGACCTTGCCCGGGTGGATGATCTTGTCGGCGAGCCCAGCGGCCACCGCCTTTTGCCGGCAAGCCTCGTAGGTCGGCCCTTCGCCGACGATCAGGCCGCGCAGGTCGTCTCGCCCGCCCTTGATCAGCTCGATCAAGGCGTCGATTACTCGGTGGCTTATCAGCAAGTGATACAATGGATCGATGAGTCTGATTTTAAACTTCTAGAATCACTTGCCCATTTTTTAGCGTGCAAATTATTAGACGTGTTTGCTCTAAAAAGTGTTTTTATTCGCATCTATAAACCGCATGCTTTAAAAGATTTAGCCGAAGTCTCAGTGGAGTATTTCAAAGAAGCTTGAGAAAAAAGGCATCTTTTTCTATCATAGTTTTTAAGGCGCACAAAACGTGTGGAAAAAACTATGAATTATCAATTTACAGAATCAGTCACAAATGCCCTGCAAACAGCTGTACAAAAGGCTAAAGATCTAAAAAATTCTGAAGTGACAGAAGCTCATCTTTTAGATGCGCTTTTAAAAGAAGAGCAGGGTTACTTTATCACCTTACTTCATGATCTTGGGATAGATATCGATGATCTAAACCAGAAAGTTCAAAGTAAACTTAATCATCTTCCAAAAATTGCTAATACTCAAGAGCCTTCAGCTAATTACACCTTTGGACAACTCATTCAAAAAGCTCACAGTCAAGCTCAAAAATGGAATGATACCTACATCAGCGCCGATCATTTTTTAATCGCTTACATCGAAAACGACTCTGAG
Organism: uncultured bacterium; assembly: GCA_964548845.1. Lineage (GTDB taxonomy): Bacteria > Chlamydiota > Chlamydiia > Chlamydiales > JAAZZY01 > CAZJSX01. The sequence continues at coordinate 1,046 of CAZJSX010000055.1, forward strand.
CCCTTAAGTTCAATGATGCGAGCAAAAAAATTAACACTTGAACAGATTGTAGAAAAAATTAAAACGATTCGCAAAGGAGCACAAATGAACTCTCCAACAGCAGATGAAAGTCTAAAAGCTTTAGAAAAATTTTGTAAAAACCTCACAACTCTTGCAAAGGAAGGGAAACTAGATCCTGTCATAGGAAGAGATGAAGAGATCCGACGAGTCATTCAAGTGTTAAGTCGAAGAACTAAAAATAATCCGATGTTAATTGGCGAGCCGGGAGTTGGTAAAACAGCAATTGCTGAGGGTCTAGCCCTGCGAATTATTCAAAAAGATATCCCCGACTCTTTGCGCGGGAAACAACTCTTTGCTCTAGATATGGGATCTTTAATTGCCGGAACAAAATATCGAGGTGAATTTGAAGAGCGCTTAAAAGGAATTTTGAAAGAAGTGGAAAAAAGTGAGGGCAACATTTTGCTCTTCATTGATGAAGTACACACTTTAGTTGGCGCTGGAGCTGCTGATGGTGCTATGGATGCAGCAAATCTTTTAAAACCAGCTTTAGCAAGGGGGACGTTGCACTGCATAGGAGCAACCACTCTAAATGAATATCAAAAGCACATTGAAAAAGATCCCGCTTTAGAGAGACGCTTTCAACCCGTTCTTGTTCAAGAGCCCAGCGAAGAAGATGCTCTAACTATTTTAAGAGGGCTGCGCGAGCGTTATGAAATTTTTCACGGTGTGCGCATTACTGAAGAAGCTTTAAAGGCAGCAGTTCATCTCTCTGAGCGATATATCTCTGATCGCTTCTTACCAGATAAGGCCATTGATTTAATCGATGAGGGAGCTTCCATGATTCGGATGCAGATTGGTAGCTGCCCGCTTCCAATTGATCACCTCAAGAGAAAATTATCCTCTTTAATCATCAAGCAAGAAGGCTTCAAAAGAGACGGTCATGAAAGCTCTAAAGAAGAGAGTGAAAAATTACAAAAAGAAATCGCCAATACAACCGAAGAGCTGCGCAACCTTGAAAAACAATGGGAGCAAGAAAAAAAAGCCATTGAAAGTTTAAAAGAAAAGAAAAATGTCATTGAGAATTTAAAATTTCAAGAAGAAGAAGCAGAAAGAGTTTCTGATTATAATAAAGTAGCCGAATTGCGCTATAGCCAAATCCCGAAACTGGAGCAAGAGCTCAAAGCCGCTCAAGAGAAATTGGGCGCTCAATCGCACCGCTTACTTAAAGAAGAGGTCGATGAAAACCTAATTGCTCATATTGTCGCTAAATGGACAAAAATTCCTGTTGAAAAAATGCTTGAGGGAGAATCACAAAAGCTCCTTCATTTAGAAGACGATCTCTCTAAAAGGGTCGTTGGCCAACCTATTGCTATTAAAGCTGTCAGTGAGGCTATCCGCTGTTCAAGAGCAGGCCTTCAAGATCCTAACCGACCAACAGGTGCTTTTTTATTCATGGGGCCAACTGGCGTTGGAAAAACAGAGTTAGCAAAAGCGCTTGCTGAGCTCCTATTTCAAAGCGAAGAGGCCATGATTCGACTAGATATGTCAGAGTATATGGAAAAGCATAGCGTCTCTAGGCTGATTGGATCTCCTCCAGGATATGTAGGATATGATGAAGGGGGACAATTAACAGAAGCACTTCGTAGAAAACCTTATGCTGTTGTTTTACTCGATGAAGTCGAAAAAGCACACAGCGATGTTTTTAATATCCTTTTGCAAATCTTTGATGATGGAAGAATCACTGATAGTAAGGGCCGGGTTGTTAATTGTAAAAATGCTCTTTTTATTATGACGTCTAACTTAGCTTCAGAACAACTTTTAAATGCTATGCACGGAGCTAAAAAACCCTCTAAAGAAGAATTAATTAAATTGATTCAACCCGTTTTAAAAGCCCATTTCAGACCTGAATTTATCAACAGGCTAGATGACATCCTCCCCTTCTTCCCACTAGAGGAAAAAGATATGAGCGACATTGTGAATATTCAGCTTCACTTAGTTGAAGAGCGGCTCAAAGATAAAGGGATTCATTTGCATGTAGATCCTCAAGTGCTTCACTACTTGGCCTCCGAAGGTTACGATCGAGATTTTGGTGCAAGACCGTTGAAACGTTTGATCCATCAACTTGTCACCATTCCCCTTTCTCGCGCTATTTTAGCTGGTGAAATTCGCGAGCACTCAACAGTAAAATTAGAGCTTCAGGGAGATCAAATCACTTTCAAGGGACATACCAAGTAATCAATGAAATTATGGATTGCCCTAATGTCTTTCATTAGCGGCTTTGCTTTTAGTTATGAGGTTTGTCTTAAAAATGAGCCTTATAGTTACATAGAGCAAAGCCAGCTAAAGCAGGCCGCTTTATTTTTAATCGAAAAGTTTAAATTTGCTGGTAATGAGGCGATATTAAATATTGACTGCAAACAAAAAAGCTTAACAGCAAAATTTTCTCGCTTATTACCTCATGGACAAATTGTAGAACTTGTTTCTTCAAATCATCTGGATCAACTTCAAATATACTTCCCTAAAAGGGAATATGAAAATGTTCATTTTATTTTAGGTTCGATTTCCGATTTAAAATACCCTCATCAATACGACATCGTCTTTGCATTTGATTCTATAAAGTGGAATGATTTCTTCTTAGATCATTTAAAAAAAATGCAAACTGCCCTCAAACCAGCAGGAACCATTGCATTATCTATCCGGTTAAATCTACCGCACAGTATCGAGCAAACTTTAGAAGAGTTTATACAGTCAGAAAAATGGGGACAGTACTTTAAAGATTTTTTAAGGCCTATTCGTATAAGCTCGCCTAAACAAATTCAAAATCAGTTATTGCAAACTGATTTTGCAATCAACTTGATTGAGAAACGAGAACAAAAAAATACCTTTGAAACTAAAGAAGAGTTTTTCACCTTTATAGAACCTTGGATCGAAGAGCTAAAAGCTATTCCCGAAGAGAAAAAAGAAGAATTTTTAAATGAATTGTTCAGTCGCTACATACTTCTTGAAGGAATTGATTTTTTAAATACTCAAAAAGTAGAGCTATATCCAACTTATTTGGTTGTGATTGCTCATAAGAGATAAAATTTATTTTTTTAGCAAATGATAAAATAAAAGCACTTTTTGCTATAATATGGTGTTATCAATCAGAGATAGATTTATGATTAAAAAACTAACTAAGTATGGAAATACGTATGTTATTAAAATTGATAAAGTCTTACTCGAAGCAGCGGGAATCACTGAAAATGCACTTTTTCAAGTTATTATAAACCCAAATGGTGGGTTGTTTATCCAGTCAATAGAGGATAAGCAAAATGATGTCTTTGATGAGAAATTTAAAATGCTCAATAAAAAATATAGTAAATTAATGCAACGCTTAGCCGACCTATGATTCATTATCTCTCAATTGAAGAAGTTAAAAATATACACAATCAATTGATTGAATAATATGGGGGATCAAAGGGTATCTTAAACCTACCTCTTCTTGAATCAGCATTAGAAGCCCCTAAAGCTGATTTTTATCAAACTGTTTACGATAAAAAAGCCGCCTACATTTTCCATATTACTAAAAATCACCTTTTTATAGATGGGAATAAACGCACAGCAACAATGACATCTTTAATTTTTTTTGCAAGGAATTTTGAAGATGAATTTGTTATTTGTGAATCTGACTATAAACAACTGACATTAGAAACGGCGATGGGTTGGTTCCAAAAAAAAGAAATTGAAACATTTATACGAGACAACCTTGTTTCTCTTAAAGATGATTAAGGTTTTTATAGCTGACTAATAATTTTAAGTCTTTTTCAATTTCAACTTATTAATCCCATTTAACGCAGCGATTCGATAACCCTCTGCAAAAGTGGGATAATTAAAAATTTGATCTACGAAAAAGTCAATCTTACCATTAAAGCTCATTGCTGTTTGACCAATGTGAATCACTTCAGTGGCTCCGCGTCCAATAATATGAACTCCTAAAATTTCATGAGTATCTACATCAAAAATCAGCTTGATCACACCCATATTATTTGATCCATAAATGTGACTTGCTGCAATTTCATAATAATAAGCCCGCCCTATTTCATAATGGCGACCTAATTTTTTGACCTCTTCTTCAGTATATCCGCAGCATGAAATCTCAGGAATAGTGTAGATGCCCAACGGAAAAACTTTAGGAAATAAATGGGTTTGCTCTTTGCACATGCTAAGAGCTGCAAGTCTTCCTTGTTCCATACTTGTCGATGCTAAAGAGGCTCCCCCAATGACATCGCCAACAGCATAGATGTGTGAAATCTGTGTTTGAAAAGATCCATTAACAGCAAGATAACCATTAGGGGCTAAAGCTATCCCAGCATTGCTAATTTTTAAATCTTCAATATTGGGCTCTCGTCCTAATGCATACAACAAGATGTCAGCTGTCACAACAGCTCCATCTTCACACTCAACATAAGCTTTCTCTTGCCGCACATCAATTATTTTTGGCACTTTCTTAGCTAAAAATTTTAATCCTATTTCGCTAAGACCATTTTGCAAATGAATCCCTATCTCTCGGTCAAGCTTGGGAAGCATATGATCTTTTTTATCAATAACAGTCACCTCAACACCCAGTGCTGCAAAAAAACTGGCATATTCAGAACCAATAATTCCCCCGCCTAAAACAATCATGGTTTTGGGAAGTTTGTCGATTTTTAAAAGTGTACTGGAGTCAAAGATGTATTTTTGATCAAAAGGGATTGAATTGGGATTGCGCGGCTGCGAGCCTGTTGCTAAAACACAAGAAGTAAATTGAATGTGGACGCAATTATTTTTTTGACTATCTTTTACAAAAAGAGATTTGTCACTTTCAAATTCAGCATTTCCATAAATAATACGAATTTGATTTTTATGAAACTGCCGCTCGATCATCTCTAATTGACTATCAATTACTTTTTTGAGACGGAAGTTTAAATCACTAATGGAGATGTCGCCTAAATGATACTCTTTACTATAAAAGCTGCTCAAATAAAACTCTGTTAAGTCTAAAATAGCTGCCCTTAACGTCTTTGAAGGAATAGTACCTGTATGAAGGCAAGCGCCCCCTAAAAAGCCCTCTTTTTCAATGACTACTACTGTTTTTTTGAGCTTTGCTGCTTGGATAGCCGCTTTTTGACCAGCTGGACCTGAACCAATAACAACAATGTCAACAGTTAATGTTTCCATAAATATCTTACCAACAACTATTTAGTCAAATTTATCCTTCTTCTAATTCGGATACTGCCAATATATTTTTTCTTGTGCAATAACAATCGAGTTGTTATTATTGCCGCTTATTTTTGTTTAGGAGTCTAAATTATGGCCAAAATTTGTCAAGTTACTGGAAAGAAACCTGTTAAAGGAAGAACTTACGCCCTACGCGGTATTGCTAAGAAGAAAAAGGGTATCGGCTTAAACATCACAGGGATCACTTCTTGTAGATTTATGCCCAATATCGTCAAAAAACGCTTTTGGTTTTCTGAAGAAAACCGCTTTGTCACTTTAAAACTTTCAACTCAAGCGATCCGCACAATCGACAAAAATGGTTTGTCTGCTGTGATCAGAGGACTTAGAGCTAAAGGTCAAAAAGTCTAAAAATTATCTTTTTTCTTCGGCCTGGCTTCAGGCCGTTTATTTTAGATATGCTCTCAATACATCTCTATGACTCGAGTAGAGCCTGCAAAGAAAAAATGGATCAATAAAAAGCTTTTGTTCTTTTTTGCTTTAATAGGAATTATTCTTATTAAAGACCTTTTATCTTGCCCTATCCCCTCCATAAAAAATCCTCTCTTATTCTTTTGCAATCAAAGCCGAAAAGACATCAAACGAAGTTTTATAAAGACTCTGCAGAATGCAAAACATCGCATCTGGATTAGCGTTTACACTTTGACTGACAAAGAGATCATTGCCTGTCTCAATAAAAAAGCCGATGAAGATTTAATCATTGAGCTCCTAATCGACAAAAAGCAGCTTAAACTAGTTCAGAACAAACTCTCTAATAAAATTAAGATCACTACTGTCAAACAAAAAGGGTTGATGCATCAAAAAATTTTTGTGATTGATGATCTTTGCTTTCTTGGCTCAACCAATTTAACGACCTCCTCTCTGCGCATGCACGATAATTTAATGGTCGGTCTTTATAGCCCCTTATTTGCAAGTTACCTCACCTCTCAAATCAATACCATAAATCCCCCTTCACTCTTCGATCCTAGTCATGACTTTGAATTTTATCCTCTGCCAAGTTTAAAGGCCCTACAGCGCGTGGTTGAGCTCATCAACAGTGCACAATCTTCCATTCACGTAGCGATGTTCACCTTCACTCATCAAGAAATTGCAGAGGCTTTAATCAACGCACAAAAGCGCGGTGTTTGCGTTAAAGTCATACTAGATACACTATCCTCAAAAGGGGCATCAAAGCAAATTGCGCAGCTTTTAAAGGGGCATCATCTGTTTGTTGCAACAAATCGTGGGACGCAGTTGATGCATCATAAAATGGCCTGGATTGATAATGAGATCTTAATTTTAGGATCAACTAATTGGACTAAAAGTGCTTTTTTAAAGAACCAAGACGGATTAATGGTTTTACCTATTCACAAGCAAAAAGAAAAACAATTTATTTCTAATTTATTTGAAAATTTAGAATGGGAATCACAACCCTATTAGCCCTCAAAACGGACAGCTCTCTCTAAAATTTCTGCTAATGTTTTTAGCGAGCCCTCTTTAGGGAAATTCATATCGACCCAAATATGGGCATAACCCGCTTTACTAATAGTTTGCATCGCATCAACAATCATTTTTTTGGCATGCATAGGATTAGAGAGATTGCCCAAACTAATTTTATGTTCAGCTCCCATATACTCTCTGTCATCAAAACCCATAACTACTTTTATGGAGCCGTCATAGGGGCAATCCATTAAGTACAACTGCGGAGAAATGGTATAGTTCTTATTTGCAAAATCGACATGAGAGACAACTGGTGGATCATAGCCGAGTATTTGCCGTAGATCTTTGAGATAAATATGCCCTTTGCGCAAGATCACCCAGGATGAATCGATATAAGCTAAAATAGTAGAAGCGATTCCAAAAACTTCTGAATCATGGCTCTCTAAAATAGGAAATTGCACTCCAAATTCTTTCTCAATTTCTTTTTCATTTAAAAGCTCTTTTTGCCCCGTGTAATTAGCTGATGTGATCACAAGTGGACCATACTCATCAATCAAGCTTCTGAGGTTTTTATGAGCTGAAATTCTAAAGGCGGCTGTTGGTAAATGAGCTCTTAAAAGGGCTGGAACTTTTCCCTCTTTGATCGGCAAAACTAAAGTTAAAGCCCCAGGCCAAAACCTATGCATTAATTTTTCCAAGTCATAAGGGATCAAACTCAAAAAGTCGGCAATTTGACTATAAGAGCTCAGCTGAATCACCATCGGCTTATGCACTGGCCGCTTTTTTAAATTGTATAATTTCAAAATAGCAGCTTCATTGTACATGTCCGCTGCAATACCATAGACGGTGTCGGTAGGGGTTGCAATCAGTTCCCCTTGTCGCAGCAAATCTTTAGCTTTAGAAATATTAACTTTCATGGTGCATACTTAAAAAAACAAAGTGTTGTCTATTTTTAGACAAGAATCAAGTGAAAAATCATCTATTTTCTCGCTTCAAATTAGTGGCACATGATAATAATTGAAAGTTAAAAAACAAGCCTATCTAACATGACTTTTTTCACTCTTACCTTATCACTCATTTTAATTTTAGACCCTCTTGGCAACGTTCCTATCTATGCTGGAATTTTAAATCCTTACCCTTTAGCCAAGCAGCGTAAAATTTTAATTCGCGAAATGTTGATCTCACTAGTCATCTTAATTGCATTTCTCTACTTAGGTGAGCAAGTGCTTTTATGGATTAATATTAGCATCCCAGCCATTCAAGTCTCTGGTGGTCTCATTTTGTTCGTTATTGCCCTTAGTATGATCTTCCCAGGCATCAACCCCTCAGGCACTCAAGATCTAGAAAAAGGTGAGCCGTTTATAGTCCCCCTCTCTGTCCCTTTAGTTGCAGGCCCCTCTATTTTAGCGGCCATCATGGCTTATAGCAGACAA
>CAZJSX010000056.1:0-9113 GCA_964548845.1 uncultured bacterium
AGCGAATGTAAGATGTAAAAAATGATAACGTACATACTTACAAACTTTTAGGAGATTATCAATGTCGAGTGGGGGGGTATTTTGATAGAATCGATCTTTTTGATAACTCATTTTTTAAAGTAAATCCTGCTGAAGCACGAGTTATGGACCCATCACAACGTATATTTTTGGAAACAGCAGTAGAAGCTATTGAAAGCGCCTCTTTGACTGATGAAGATTTAAAAGGATCTAAAACTGGTGTTTTTGTTGGTTGTTCAATTAATGAGGACAACTTTATCGACATATTATCTAAAGATGATTCGAATGTGGCTTTAGGAAATCAACCTTCTGTATGTGCATATCGACTATCTTTTTTATACGATATGCGTGGTCCAACAATGGTCATAGATACGGCATGCTCATCTTCTCTTGTTGCTGTACATCAAGCATGCCAATCTATTGAAAGTGGTGATTGTGAACAGGCTATTGTAGGGGGTATTAATATTCGTATTTTCCCTGCTATAAGAGAAATTGGTAATTTAGGAATAGAAGCATTTGATGGAAGATGCAAAACCTTTGATGAAAAAGCAAATGGGACTAATATTGGTGATGGCGTTGCTGCAATTATTATTAAGAAAAAAGAGCAAGCTGAAAAAGACGGGGATTATATTTATGCCGTGATTAAAGGCAGTGCTGTAAATAGCGATGGAAACGCAAATGGGATTACAGCGCCTAATCCAGAGGCACAAGTTTCAGTAATCCAATCAGCATGGGAAAAATCGGGAATAAACCCAGAAAAAATAAATTTCATTGAAACTCATGGCACTGCAACTAAACTAGGAGATCCAATTGAAGTTTTAGCGTTAACACAAGCTTTCTCAGCTTTTACAAATAAAAAATCTTTTTGTCCTTTAGGGGCAGTCAAAACTAATATTGGTCACTTAGAAGCAACATCGGGTTTAGCGGGTTTAATTAAAGCTGTATTAGCTTTAAATTATCAAAAGTTGCCTCCTAATATACACTTTACAAGACCTAACCCTTATATTGATTTTGCTAATTCAGCTGTTTACCCTGCATCGTCATTGATTGATTTTAGAAACCAAACTGACAACCTTGTAGCAGGAATAAGTTCTTTTGGTATAAGTGGTACTAATTGCCATTTAGTTATTGAAGAGTATAAGCGCAAGCAGATGGATAAAGTTGAACCAAATAGACAATTAAAACCTTTAACTTTTCTATATTCAGTCATGCATGATGACTTACTTAAAGATCATTTGAAGAAACATCTTAATTGGCTCGATAAACACCCAGCAGTTTCCCTAGAGGATTTGTCATACACCTTAGCTAAAGGGAGAAATCATTATGATTGTAGAGTTGCATTTATCGCGAGTTCTCAATCAGATTTAAGGCATAAGCTGAGTTTGTTTATAAATGATCCATTTGTTGAAAATGAAGATATTTATTTTAGAGTAGATTCATTAAAAAATGCTTCAGAATTGATTCAATTATATTTGAAGAAAACGAATATTCAATGGGATGCGTACTTCCGTGAAGTAAAAGGAAATAAAATTCCTATTCCTACTTATACCTTCCATCGGAAAAGACACTGGCCAAAACTAGAAATAGAAAATCTAAATTCTGAAGAAGAAAAAATTAAATCGCTTTTTTACAAGCTAGAATGGTTGGAAGAATCAATCAATTATTCAGACGAGAGTTTAAAAGAAAATTTGGGGAAAATATTTATATTTTTCATGCACCGAGATGAGAGACATGAAGCATTTGTCCGTTTTGTCGAAAATAAAGGTGTTAATGTTTTCAAAGTTTATTCTTCAAATGAATTTTCTATAGATAAAAATAAATGTCACATAGTTGCTAGTAGAACTTCAGATTATGATCGTTTAGTGAATTTGGTATTAGATACATCAGAACAAACTTTAGGTGGGGTAGTCCATTTATGGGATTATATGCCTGTTTCGCTCGACACTGAATCTTGGGAGGCGGTTACACAATCACAAGTTCATGGTGTTTTCAGTATTTTTAATTTAATAAGAAGTTTGCAAAAAAGAAATTTTTCAAAATCTTGGTCGCTTGTCAATATTACTTCACATGCTCAAAAAGTTAATAATGAAACTGATTTGATTGATCCAACTCGAATGCCTGTAATAGGTATCAATAAAGTAGCATCTCAAGAGATGCCTTTAGTTCAGAGTCTTGCCGTTGATGCAGATTTAGATTTTTCAATTTTTGATTTGTTATTCAATGAAATTTTTTGTGTGACTAATTATCCTCAAGCTGTAGTTGGTTATCGAAAACAAAAAAGATATATTCAAACTCTTTCAAGAGAAAATATAGACACGCTTCCAGAAAGAAATGTTACCATCCGCGAGGGTGGGGTCTATTTTATAGCTGGAGGGGGCGGATATTTAGGAATTGCAACAGCACAATTTCTAGCTAAAAAACGGCCCGTGAATATTATTTTAGTCGGTCGTAAAGAAGTTTCTGTTGTGGAGTCAAAACAAAGGTTGGTTTTTGAAGAAATTAGAAAATCTGGTTCGACTATCGAGTATATACAAGGTGATGTTACAGAAATTCATTCGTGTCAAAATATCATTAAAGCCATAGAAAACAAATGGGGAGTGATTAATGGAGTTTTTGTTGCGATAAAAAATATTAGTCATAAACGTTTAGATGATGTTTCTTATGAACAATTTAGTTCTAATATCTTAGCAAAGGTTAAAGGAACTTGGTTGTTAGATCACTTAACTAAACATATGCCTGTTGATTTTATGGCAAACTTCTCTTCGATATCTTCGATAACAGGCGGTCCAACTGGAGCGGATTGTTCTGCTTCAAACTTATTTTTGGATAGTTTTGGTGATTGGAGAAATGATTTAGGTCGTTCTACAATTACGATGAATTACACCTTGATCGAAGCCGATGATGGCAGTTTGCTTTCTGATCGAATGAGCATGATTCCTTCTATTTCAAAAGAAGAGTTTTTAAAGTGTTTGGAAATTTGCCTCTATAAGCAAATTAATTTTGCTTTGATAGCTGATTTTAATGTTAGAGTAATGAGTTTGGTTCTCCCTTTTATGAAAATCAAATTTCATGCAGACCTTTTCCAGCAATTTCAAGTAGGGAAAGAGAAAAAAACTGTTTCTAAAAAACAGATCAAAACAGACATGAGTTTAGATGAAATTGTTGATAGTCTCAAAGGGATCTGGCAAGAGGTTCTTGGATATGAAATTATTGATCAAAGTTCTAGTTTTTTTGAGATAGGCGGCGACTCTATTTCTGCTGTAAAGTTCGTGCATTTAGCCAAAGTTCAGCTACAAGTTCATTTGGAGATTCCGGATCTTTACACGTATCCTATTCTTATTGATTTAGCAAAATCAATTTATGAAAAATTAAATAATACGAAAGAAACTAAAGGATTAGAACAGTTACTTGAAGATTTCAAAACGGGCAAAATAGATATTAACCAAACAGCAGCAGCTTATGAACAAATACATTGAACACATTCTTAAGTTATATAAAGAAAAAAAAATTGAACAGCAGGCAGCTCTTTCGTTGCTCGAAGCTTATAAAAGCCTCGAGAAAAAAGAAAAAACTGATGATACAATAGCTATTGTTGGGATGTCTTGCAAAATGCCTTTAGCCGATTCAAAAGAAGAATTTTGGCAAAATTTGGAGTCAGGAGTTGACTGTGTGCGACCATTTCCTGAGCAGCGGCGAAAAGATACAGATCCATTAAAGAGTCACTTTATGGAAAATCTTAACTCAATAGAAAGCCCATACTGGTCTGGTGGGTTTTTGTCTTCAGTTGATTCATTTGATAATGAGTTTTTCCGTATTCTGCCTGCTGAAGCAAAAATAATGGATCCGCAGCAACGTATTTTTCTTGAAATTGCGCATGCTGCTTTTGAAGATGCTGGGTATACAACATCTAAATTACGTGGTTCAAACACGGGTATTTTTGTTGGTGATGTTGTAAATGAATATAGAAAAATTATAAATGAAGTATCGCCTCTTGCAGTGATAGGCAACGTTTCTCCCTTTATTGCCTCTCGAATATCTTATTTCTATGACTTGCATGGACCCGCTATTAATGTCAGCACTACTTGCTCAACATCATTAGTAGCTGTTCATCTTGCATGCCAATCACTCTTAAATTTAGAATCAGATCTTATACTCGTAGGTGCTATCAATTTAAGGATTTTCCCATTTTCATTTAAAGATGACCCTGTAGATGCTCTAGGTATTACATCTCAAAGTAATGGAGGATGCTATGCTTTTGATGATCGAGCAGATGGTATTGCTCGCGGCGAAGGAGCTGGTGCTTTAGTTCTAAAGAGATACCAAGATGCTTTAAAAGACGGGAATCATATTTATGGATTAATTCGCGGTAGCCATGTCAATAATGACGGGAAATCGTCGAATGTTGGTTCGCCTAACCCTACAGCTCATGCAATGCTCATGAAAAAAACATGGGAGAAAAGCGGGATTGACCCTAGAAATATAAGCTATATTGAGGCTCATGGTACAGGAACAAGAATCGGTGATCCAATAGAAGTTCAAGGAATAACTAAGGCATTTTCACATTTTACACAGGATAAGCAGTTTTGTGGATTAGGTTCAGTAAAAACTAATATTGGTCATTTGACTGGAGGAGCATCTGGCTTAGCAGGGCTTATTAAAACAGTGCTTGCTTTGCATTATCAAAAAATCCCTCCTTCGATTCATTTTAAAAAACCTAATGAATTTATTGATTTTCCCTCAACTCCTCTTTTTGTTGTTAACAAACTGCTCTCTTGGCCACGAGGTGCAGCTAGCCGTTTAGCTGGTGTAAGTGCGTTTGGATTTAATGGTACAAATTGCCATATTCTTTTAGAGGAAGCTCCGCTTCTGCAAAAAGAGACACCAACTATTAAAAATGCCTTGCCATTTTTATTTACCCACCGCACCACTTCTGGCCTAAAAAAACAAATAAAAAAATATCTAACTTTCTTGGAAAGTAATAAAAGCGAAATTTCTCTTGAAGATGTTAGTTATACACTAGCAATAGGTCGAGATCATTACTCTAAGCAGACAGTTGTATTTGCTAGTTCGTTAGATGAGTTGCGTTCAAAAATGAAAGATTGGCTTAATGATGATAACGCAAGAGTTATCAATGAAAATAGTTTCAACTGGAAAGAAATTTTTAAAGATTTAAAACCGCGTTTGATCTCTCTTCCTTCCTACGAATTTGAATCTAAAAGATTTTGGATAGAAGCTCCTAAGTGGAATGATGATGATAAAAGAGTTCATGTTTCTAGTGCAGCAGCAGATAAAAATCATAACTCGATACTAATTCAGCTTGTTCAAATGTTTGAGGAAGTAACTGGAATATCAAAAATTAAACCTGAAGATAATTTTATAGAATTAGGGGGAGATTCTTTATTAGGCATAGAGATTATTAATTTAATTCATCTGAGAATGAATAAGAAAATTTCTTATCAAGAATTTTTTCAAAATCCAAAAATTATAGACCTTGCAAAGCTTTTAGAAGTAAAAGAGAGGGCATTATTTCAAAATATCCCTAAAGCTCCATTTCAAGAATTATATCCTTTATCTTATGGACAACGTCGCCTTTGGATATTACAGCAAATGCAGGATCATCCTGTTGCTTATAACATGTATGATACATACCAGTTTGATAAAGAGATTGATTTAATTGCTTTTCAAAATGCTTTTAATTTACTTGTAGAGCGACATGCTGCATTTAGGTCAATTTTTATAGATGTAAACGGAGTTCCATTTCAAAAAATACTTAAGGCTCATCCATTTGATTTAACAATAAGGTATGTAAATTTTATAGAAGATGCTCATGAACAAATAAATTTATTTAAGAATAGCTGTTTAGATCTAGAAAATGGACCTCTTGCTAAAGCAATATTATTCATTTTACCTAATAATGTTTCGATTTTCTTTTTTATGGTGCATCACATTATTTCAGATGGCTGGTCGATACGTAATATTATAGATGAACTTCTGAAATTATATCAGGGTATAGAGTTAAAGCCTCTATTTATAGATACATATGATTTTTGCTACTGGCAACATCATAATAATCTAAATCAAAAGTTTGCAAATTTAAAAGACTTTTGGTTTAAAAAATTAGCCTCCCCACTACCTGTTAGCGAGTTACCAGGTGATAAAATTCGACCAGCAGTATTTAATTTTCAAGGAGCAAGAAAGAAGTTTGCAATCTCTGAAGAATTAGAGGGCTTGTTGTCAAAGAGCGCAAGCAGTGAAAGCGCAACATTATTTATGCTGCTTTTGAGTTCGGTTTATATTCTAATTTATAAATACACAGGACAAACAGATATTATAGTTGGCAGTCCAATTTCAGGAAGATTTCATTCTGAATTGAGCCCTCTTGTCGGATTTTTTGTGAATACATTGGCCTTACGTTGTCATTTGAACCCAGCAGCTTCTTACTCTAATTTTATACAGTATGTTAAAGAGCAGATGTTTGAATATTTTGAGCATCAAGATTATCCCTTTGATCTTTTGGTTGATCAGCTAAAGTTAGAACGAGATACCAGTAGATCACCTCTTTTTAATATCAATGTTGCCTTTCAAAATTTTGAATTGGAGGAGGAATCTAAAAAAGTTCTTAATGAATTAAATGCACAAAGAATTGAATTGCCTCATGAAAGTTGCAAGTGGGATTTAGAGTTCGAATTTACTAAGCAGCAAGATGGGAGCTTGACTTGTACAGTTGAATATTACACCAGTATTTACTCAGAAGAAATGATTGCCTCTCTTATAGCTAACTACCAAGCGCTCTTGCATTCACTTTTAAAAGAACCACAGTGCCCAATCAGTGATGTTAAAGTTTCATATATTAATAGTATTGTAAAGGGGCCCTTAACTAACAATTTGTGCTTACCACTTCATAGGACGTTTGAAAATCAAGTTGCTATGTCCCCTAATCAAGTAGCGGTTAAACTTGAAAATCAAGCCCTTACTTATGAGCAATTAAATCAATTATCTAACCAGTTAGCTTGGTTTTTGAAAAAGGATATTGGTTTACAAATAGAACAATGCGTAGGGATATATTTAGAAAATAGTATAGAAACTATAATAGCCATCCTGGCAATTTTAAAAGCTGGAGGTGCATATGTTCCTTTGGATACAAAAGCTCCGTTAGAAAGAATTCAGCACATAATTCAAGAAACTAAGATGAAGAGTGTTATATCTCAAAAGAGATTTCTTAGAGCACTTTATGAGCTTCAATGGACTACCTCTTTAAACTCATATGTGTGTGTGGATACTCAGCATATAAATGATGAAATAGAGCAAATAGAGACCAGTTTTATGAATGTAGAGCTTTGGGATCAAGTTGCTAGAGAAGGAAATGACGAAATAGCTTCAAGTGGCTGGGTATCTAGTTATACAGGCCTCCCATTTTCTAATGAGGAGATGGAAGAATATAAATATAATATTTATAAAAAATTACAACCCTACTTGAATCAAAGCAGCCGTGTGTTAGAAATCGGGTGTGGATCAGGATTAACAGCTTTCACAATTGCGCCACATGTAGATTATTACCTAGGAGTTGATATTTCTCCTGCAATTTTAGAAAAAAATATTCAAAAAGCTCATGATCAAGAATACAAGAATTTAAAATTTTTGTGTTTTGAGGCCTATTCTATAGATTCTCTTGAAGAGAGTAATTTCGATATTATCATTATTAATAGTGTGATTCATTGCTTTCCTGGGGCAAACTATTTGAAAAATGTATTAAGAAAAGTAGTTACTCTTACTAAACAAAAGGCAATAGTTTTTTTGGGAGACTTGATGGATTTAAATTTAAAGAGTCAACTTATTGATTCTTTAAGGCAGTTTAAATATTCTAAAAATGACAGTCAACTTCGTACTAAATTAGATTGGAATAGCGAGTTTTTTGTTTCAAAGAATTATTTGCATGATTTGCAAAAAGAACTATTTGGAATAAATAAGATAGAATTTTCTCATAAAGAAGGGAAGATCGTTAATGAATTAACACAATTTCGTTATGATGCCATCTTGCACATTGATACATCTACTGTTAATTATAAAGATAAACAAAAACATCAGTACGATAAAAGCTATTACAAAGATTTATCAGTAGATAATCTAGAATATGATGTTTGCGACAAAAATCTTGCATATACTCTATTTACATCAGGTTCAACGGGGATCCCTAAAGGTGTAATGGTTGAGCATGGCTCTATTCAAAATTACATTCAATGGGCCATCAATTATTACTCTAGAAATGACAAACTAAACTTTGCTTTCTATTCACCTTTGCAATTTGATTTGACAGTTACAAGTATTTTTGCTCCTCTTCTAAGCGGAGGGACTTTGCGAGTGCTTCAAGGAGAAATAGATGAAGTTTTTGAAAGTCTAACTCATTTTGATGATTGTAATATCATTAAATTGACTCCTACGCATCTCACGATGATTTGGGAGAAAAAAATAAAATTCCCTTCGATAAAGCAGTTCATTGTCGGGGGAGAAACATTATACGCATCACAAATAGCCCAATTAAAAACTATTTATGATAGTACAATCAATGTATACAATGAATATGGTCCCACTGAGGCTACAGTTGGATGTATCGCTTATTTGTGTGATCTTTCTGAAAAAGAGGGGGTGATACAAATCGGCAGACCTATTAATAATTGTACCATCCATATTTTAGATGAAAATTCAAAGCCCGTACCCATAGGTGGTATTGGTGAAATTGTTATTGAAGGAAATTGTCTTGCTCGAGGTTACTTAAATCAATTTGATTTGACAGCGAAGAAATTTAAGACTCATCCAATGTCTCAAGCCTGCTATTATCAAACGGGAGACTTGGGTCGCTATCTTCCTAGTGGTGCATTAGTTTGCCTTGGCCGAAAAGATAGACAAGTAAAAATTAGAGGTTACAGAATAGAGTTAGATGAAATAGAGGTTAGGTTAAGGCAGCATTCTTCAATTAAGTCATGCGCAGTTGTGATAAAAGAGGGTTTGAATGGACTTAAGGCTTTATATGGTTACTATACTTCTACAGCTAATTTGGCATCTGAAGAGTTGCATCAATTTCTTGCCCAACGACTTCC
>CAZJSX010000057.1:0-9099 GCA_964548845.1 uncultured bacterium
AGAGGCTTTATCTTTCATAACTTCTTTAAGAGCGTCAAAACCATTTAAAGTTTTAGCGCTGACATCTACAACCGAAATATCTAATTTTTGATATTGGTCTTTGAGCTGGTTTAATAGTTTTTTCTCATCTTGTGCTTCTTGCGAATCATCATCTAAAAGATCAATTTTATTGATTACAAGGACTGGTGTGATGTTTGCACGGAGTGCTGAAATAATGTAGAGGTCAATTAAATAAGGGTCGATTTTGGGCTTTAATACAGAGATTGTGATTAGCAATAGATCGATGTTAGCAGCAAGTGTTTGCTGAGTTGTTTTTTGTGAGGGGTTTTGTCTCATTAGTAAAGAGGTGCGCGTTTGCAGTGAAACGATCATCAATGTATCGGGATCAAATAAGACCATATCACCACAGGTAATGCGATCTTTATTTTGTTTGAGCTCTTTTTTCAAAGTCCCTTTAATCGAGCAAATATAGTTTTTTTCATCACAAAAAACACTACAACCCTCTGGAGTCATAAAGATAATTCGCCCCAATTTTAAATGTTGCGAGGTCACTGTTGGTGCTTTGATGTTTTTTCTTTTATTGTTAAGAGGGGTAAAGCGATCTAAATATTCAAAATCTACGGGCATACAGCCTCTCGAAGTTGAAACATCAAAAGACTACCGGCAATGGCTACATTTAAAGAGTCAATATTTTGAATGGGTATAGATAGTGGGAGAAAAGAGGAACTATTTTTAAAATCAGATCCTTGGGATTCATTACCTAAAATAAGGGCAAAAGGTTTTTGGATCTTGTAATTGGAAATAGGCATCCCTTTAGCTTCTGCTAAAAAAACTTGATATTTTTGATTGTCTAATAACTTAAGAAGCTCTTGATGGTTTCCCTTTTGAATAGGGATTTGCAAACAAGCTCCCATGGATGATCGCATCACTTTAGGGCTAAAAGGGTCGACAGAATGATTTAAAATAAATACTTTTTCAAAGCCTAGAGCTAGTGCCGAACGCAAAAGAGTTCCCATGTTACCAGGATCTTGAACTTGATCTAAAACTAAAAGAGATTGGGCTTGAGCTAAAGGATCATACGTTGGGATTTCAATTTCAGCAAAATAGCCATCGGGGCTTTGCAAAGTAGAGATTTTGTTGCAAAGCTGTGGAGTAATAAAAATAGTAGGATCTCTTGACAAAAGAGGCATATCATCGCGAACAAGAATTTGTTTAACGCCACCTCGTTGAATGGCCTCTTGGACCATCTTTTTTCCTTCAATCACACAAGATTTTGTTTCTTTGCGATAAGAGGGATCTAAAGACAATTTGACCCAATGCTTAATTAAAGAGTTGTTTTGACTAGTTAGAATGCTCATACAGGCTATGATATCAGAAGCTCAGATTAAAATAAATATAACTATTTGAGGGGTTTAGATTGATTTACTTTTGTAATTAAAATTTTAATCTACTCAAATTAACTTTAGGTGATTGTAAAAAAGTAAAGGGATGCTGTTAAAGAAATATTTAAGGAATCTTAAGTGATAAAAATAAGAAAACTAGGTTTTAAAAACATAACTCGTTGATAATTAAGAATTACTTGGCAGTAGCTATAGGTGTGAAATTGAATATGCACAAGAAAGTGGGGTTTTGTGTGCATGTTTGAAGAATGTGCACAAGAAAGTGGGGTTTTGTGTGCATGTTTGAAGAATGTGCACAAGAGAGTTTTGGAGTTAGCCGTGGTTATTATTTTTTTGAATCTAGGCTTAACCCACAAAGGAGATTGTATAAATTCGTATTAACATAGAAATTTTCTGAGCCTAATCTATGTTTAGAAAGCAAACCAATCTTTTCGAGCTCTTCTAAATATCTACTAGCGGTATTTCGATGTATCTGTAAATCTTGGCTTACAAATTCAATTTTTGTGTAAGGGTGGCAAAACAAGTTGTTTAGTAAATCTTGGCTATAGATCTTTGGAAGTTTTTCTCTTATTTGATTTTTGTGCAATTGCATTAATCCTTGAATTTTGTGAATAAGCAAAATAGTGTGATGAGAAGTCTCTAGCACAGCGTCTAAAAAAAATGCAATCCACTCTTGCCAAGCATTTTTATCCCGTTGTACCTTTTGAAGAAGGCAATAATAATTTGACTTATTTTTATTGATATACCTAGATAAATAAAGGATAGGAGTGTTTAAGAGTTTGTTTTTTACAAGATAAAGAACATTAATAATTCTGCCTGTGCGTCCATTTCCGTCGTAAAAAGGGTGAATGCTTTCAAATTGATGGTGGATAATGGCCATTTTAATTAATGGATCTAAGTCACTTAAAGTATCATCATTGATATATTTTTCAAGATTGACCATCAAAAGTTGAACTTCTTTAGGGTCTTGAGGAGGCGTATAAACGATTTCTCCTGTTTGATCATTTTTTAATTCTGTTCCAGGAAGAGACCTAAAGCCAGCTGTGTTTCCTTCGATAGTAGATTGTATCTCTAAAATTATATTATTGGTAAGAAGTCCCTGGCTCTTAATTTTTTCATAACTATTACGCAAAGCTTTTGCGTAGCTATGGACCTCTTTGGCGGCTCTACTAGAAAAAATACTAACATTATCATTTTTATAGAGTTCATCATGAGTGGTTATAATATTTTCTATTGCTGAACTATCTTTTGCTTCTTGTAATGAAAGGGTATTAATTAAAATATTTTGATTAGGGATAAGTTCGGTCACCCCTTTCAGCTCAGCAAGAGCTCGATGGGCAAGTATGAGTTTTCTAATAAGAGTGTGAGTTTCAAAGTTTGCTGTGAAAGGTAAATAAGAAATTTTGTACATAAATTTTTATAGTTTAGTTTTTGGGATTAAATTTCAACTTCCTCTTTTTCATATAAGGATTGAATTTGCTTTTGAGCTAGTTTTGAAGGTTTGCTTTGGCCATTTTCCCAGCGATTTACACTAGTAAAGCTTACACCTAGCTTATAAGCCAATTGTTCTTGAGTTAGCCCAAATGTTTTGCGAAGTTGCCTGATCAATTCCGGAGAATATTCTTTTGAGTTTAACACTTATTTACCAGTGTTTTGTTATACTAAATACTATAGCAAACGCTATATTTTTCAAAAATCTATTTGTAAAATTAAAACAAAAACAGAGTTTATTTATGGTAAGACTCAATTTCTCATTTGCTCAAAAGCTCAACAGAAATTTAAAGGAAAATCGATTAATTAAATAAACAACTTGACAAAACCCCTCTATTAGGTCAATAACGAGGATTGTATTTTAAATGTTTTGCAGGAGTTTAAGTGAAAAAGCTTTTATTTTTGGGGTTTTTATCGATCATAACAACTTCCACTCTTTTTGCAGAGTCAGCGGTATCAACAAAGCCACCTTCAACACAAAATAAAGAGACTAATCAAGCAGTAACCCCTAGCTCGACAACTGTATTGACTGAGCAAAGACGGAAGATCCACGTTGCCAATTTAAAGTCATTTCAACCTAAAACGAGCCTATTTTTTCAAGCAAATGTCGGTGTGGGATTTCTCTATTTTTCGGGAATCAATGGAAACACCTTAGCGATATATGAAAACAATAACTATGTGACCAAGAACAGTGGGGCGACACCAACAGTTAGTTTTCAGGGTCAATCTGTTATAAAAGGGCCTCTTCGTTATAATCGCAGTCCACTTTTTGAATATCTTTTAGGTTATCAATGGGCGTCTTGGGTTAAAGGGGCTTTTTCTTATCAACATCAAAGTGGTGTGTCGGTACAAACCGCTATGCAACTTGGAACAGGGACAACTAATGCTCCGGGGACTTTTGGTTATGTCAACCCATATAATCAGTTGCGCTCAGATTTAAGCTTAGATGCTTTGATGCTAAAAGTAATTTTGGAATCACCAAAAGCTTTAGTTGTTAGAAAAACGGCGATAACTCCTTATGTTGGATTGGGAGTAGGGCCTGGTTGGCAAAGCTGGACAAATATAGAGCTAATGCAGACGGGTTTTTCAGCGCAAAATGGTTATTTGAATAATCCTTTAATCCTACGCAATAAATACTCTGCTAATGCTGCTTGGATGATAGATATGGGATTTCATTTTCAAAATGTAATGCCAGGTAAAGATTTTTCAATCACAACTGGTTGCAAATATACAGGATGGGGACAAGCTCGTAATATCGGGAAAATTTCTCAGCAAAATGAACCTAAAAGAGGTCTTGCATTTCCATTCAGCATTAAAACTCTTTACTCTTTTGCCCCTTATTTAGGTGTACAATGGAATTTCTCTAATGATTACTCCTTGGCAACTCCTTATTCTTTAGATGGTAAAAATGTGAACTCATGGAGACCATTTTTTACAAAGACTTCTAATTTTCAGAAGAAAAGCTCAATTTTTACTCAGTTTAATGTAGGTGTTGGCTTCTTGTATTTTTCTGGAGTCAATGGAAATATACTGGGCTATTATCCTGCACGAGGACTTCAAACTCTGCAAACTGCATATCAAGGATCCTCTCCTTTTAAAGGTCACATGAGGTATAATAGAACTCCCTTAATGGAATATCTATTGGGTTACCAATGGGCGCCTTGGATTAAAGGAGCCTTCTCTTATCAACATCAAGGGGGGATTTCAGTACAAAGTGCTATGGTGCCTGGAATAGGTACAAATCCTGCCAGTAGCGGCTCTTCTGTTTCTAATGCTTACTCCCAGCTTCGCTCTAATTTAAGTTTGGATGCACTGATAGCTAAACTTTATTTTCAATTGCCCAAGGCAATGATTTGTAAAGGGGTAGCTACGTCTCCTTATTTAGCATTAGGGGTAGGTCCTGGTTGGCAAAGTTGGACTGGCATTGAGTTAGAGCAAACTAATTTGCAGGTCCCTTCGGAGTTTATTCTTTCGTATAATAATAACCCTCTTGCATTGCGTAATAAATATTCTGCCAACGCTGTATGGATGTTGGATATGGGTTTCCATTTTCAAAATGTTTATCCCAATAATCAATTTTCAATCCTTTTAGGTTGCAAATATGTAGAGTGGGGACAAGGCAGAAATATAGGTAAAGTGTCTCAACAAAATGCGAAAAATTGGGGGCTTAAATATCCTTTTAGAATAAAAACCCTTTATTCATTTGCCCCATACCTCGGCGTGCAATGGAATTTTGCTAATGAATATGTTAGTCAAACACCTTATGCAATCGACGGAAAAGATGTTAATAGTTGGAAGCCATTTATTACTAATAGCCGAAATTTGCAAAAGAAAAGCTCAATTTTTACTCAGTTTAATGTAGGTGTTGGCTTTCTTTATTTTTCAGGAATCAATGGCAACACTTATGTCAACTTTATCAGCCCAGCTCAAACTGCTGCTGCAGGATCCATTTCAGGGCAATCTTCTTTTAAAGGTCATATTCAATATAATAGAACTCCATTATTCGAGTATCTTCTAGGTTATCAATGGAATTCTTGTTTTAAATATGCCTTTTCATACCAGCATCAAGGGGGAGTTTCTGTACAAACTGCAATCGAAAAAGGGCAAAATTTGGGCAACAATACATTCACTTATCAAGCTTGGTCGCAATTGCGCTCAAACTTAAGTTTAGATGCGTTAATGGCCAAAGTTTATTTTGAATTGCCTTTCCCAATGATTAGTAAAGGGGTAGCTACAGCTCCTTATATTGCAGTTGGTGTGGGACCTGGCTGGCAAAGCTGGACAGATGTTGTTTTAGAGCAGATGGCTGAAGGCACTATATATAACAATCAACCCTTACCATTGCGTAATAAATACTCTGCTAATGCAGTATGGATGTTGGATATGGGATTTCATTTTCAAAGCGCCTATCCCGACAATCATTTTTCAGTTCTCTTAGGATGTAAATATGTCGAGTGGGGACAAGCTAGAAGTATAGGAAAAGTATCTCAGCAAAGCACTCCTAACATTGGCTTGAAATTTCCATTCAGAGTTAAAACACTCTATTCATTTGCTCCATACCTCGGTGTGCAGTGGAATTTCTAGTGTGATGAAATAGTTGAATTGTGTTTCGATCAAGAGCCTCTTATTACCAAGTAATAAGAGGCTCTCTCAATTTAAATATTTAGGGATTTAATTTTTTTGCCAAAGAGGATCTTTTTTCAAATGAGTGAGTACATCTTCTGGCGAATGCAAATTAAGATTTATTGCAATCTCTTCTGCTTTTTCTAGCACTTGTCCTAAGTGTTTACTTGGCATAAGTCCATGGCTCATTAAAAAATGAGAGGTGACTAAAGGGGTGCCAGCAATTTTTCTTTGAATATGGGTTTTAAGCTGTTCTTTTTTCTCAAAATAGCTCTGTAAAAGATGAGCTCTTTTATCAGAAGAGAGCCTTGCTGTAATGATTCGGATTGCTAAATCAAAAGAGGAATTTGAAATGATTTTAACCCAGTTATAGTCAGAGCATGTTGATTGTAAAAGAGTGCGACACTCTTGGCAAAAAGTAGCTAGTTTGATTTTCTCATTAGACACTTTCAAATATTCTAATAGGGCCACTTGCTGATCTAATGAGTATTTTGGAAATAACTCCAGTAAAAAAAGAGCCGTGGGGCAATTTGGTGGCAGATGCCCAAAAGCATGCAAATAGGTCTTAAGATCCACTTCAGTTAAATTTTTTAACGTGGGGAAAACTTGTTCTAGAAGCTTTAGCTCATAAAGCAATAAAAGAGCCTGCACAAAATTATTTCCTTTCATCTTTTGAAATTCTTGGTAGATCCTTTCAATAGATACAGCGGGCAAAAGCTCTGATGCTAAAGATAAAATAGCTCCTTTAGTCTCTTTTTCTATTTTGAAGTCAAAGCGTGCAGAAAATCTACAAGCTCTAATCATTCGCAGTTTATCTTCTTTAAATCGCTCATGGGGGTTGCCAATGGCTTTGATCACTCTATGTTGAAGATCTTTTTGTCCCTCTACATAGTCAAAAACTTTTTTTTCAATTGGATCATAAAACATCCCATTGATTGTAAAATCGCGCCTTAAAGCATCTTCTTTAGGAGAGCAAAAGGCAATTCCAGTGGGGCGTCTGCCATCGCTATAGTTTAAGTCTTTCCTAAAAGTGGCCACTTCAAAAGAAAATTTTTGAATCACAACCACTACAATTCCAAAGGCAATTCCCAAAGGAATAGTTTTATCAAAAAGAGATTGGATTTTTTCAGGAGAGGCGTCAGTTGCAATATCGATGTCATCAGAAGGGATTTTTAATAAGTGATCGCGAACATATCCCCCAGCAAAATAGGCAATATAGCCATGCTGGCGAAGGGTTTGACATATCGATAGAGCCATTAATTCTTTATTCATAAATTGCTTCTCTGTAGAATTTCAGAAAATAGCAGAAGAGACTTTTTCTGTCGAAAACCAAAATAGACTATGCCTTCAATAATTCAAAAACTTAGTGACCAGACGATCAATCAAATCGCAGCCGGTGAGGTTGTTGAAAACCCCGCTTCTTGCCTAAAAGAGCTGATTGAAAATGCATTAGATGCACAGGCTAAAAATATTAGAGTTGAAGTTGTTGCCGGTGGCCGCAAAAAAATGACAGTGGCTGACGATGGAATCGGGATGAGCTTTGAAGATGCGCTACTTGCACTCGAGCGCCATGCCACTTCAAAAATTAAAAATATTCAAGACATGGATCAGATTTTATCGATGGGATTTAGGGGAGAGGCTCTGCCATCGATTGCTTCGATCTCCAAACTGACTTTATTGACCTCTCAAGGTCAAGTGGGAACTAAAGTAGTGTGTCAGGGGGGTAAAATATTATCTCACGAGTTAGCGGCTCACACACAAGGGACGTTAATTGAAATCGAATCTCTTTTTTATAATGTCCCTGCAAGGAAAGAATTTCAAAAGTCATTAAGTCAAGACAGTCGCGATATTTACAAAGTGGTGATGCAACTAGCTATTGCAAACCCCACGATCTCTTTTCATCTGATTCAAGATCATCAAGAGGTCTTTGATCTCAAATATCAATCTTCACTTGATGAACTTGAAAATCTACATTTTCGAATTGAAAAACTATTTGGCAAAGCATTAGCTGCAGATTTAATTCGAGTGGATTTTTCTGAAGATGGGATTGGTTTAAAAGGGTATATTGCACATCCTAAAAATCATCGACCTAATCGCTTAGGCCAGTATCTTTTTATCAACAAAAGAGTGGTCACCTCTTATTTAGTGTCACAAGCTGTGCAAGATGGTTATAGCACAAGGCTTCAAGAAGCGCGCTTTGCCATTTACTTTTTGCATTTGGAGCTAGACCCTCAAAAAATTGATGTCAATGTCCACCCACAGAAAAAAGAAATTCGCTTTAAAGATCCTTTTGAAGTTAAAAAACAGCTCTCGACTTGGATTGACAAAGCTTTAAATCCACAAAAAAGCTCAACGTCTTTGGATAGTCCAGTGGTGAGAAAAGAGGTGTTTTTTGAGCACTCTGTTCAAAATCCATTTTTTAAAAATGTTGAATTTTCTGATTTTACTTTTTCTCCTCAAATAGAGCAGCCTCTATTGCCAGAGCAGCTAACCCTAGATATGCTAGCTAGAGTCATCGGTATTTTTGACCCCTATCTTTTTATTGAAGCAGCATCTTTGTCTCATCACCTTTCATTAAATGAAAGTGAGAGCGATGGAATTATCATGATGCATACTAAAAGGGCGCATGAGCGTATTTTATATGAAAAGCTACTTCAAAAAGATAGTGAGATTGCCATTCAAAATTTGATGCTTGCAGAAACTATCACATTGCCTAAAGAAGAGGCTTTGTTAATTTTAGAAAATCTCACTTTATTAAATGAATTGGGAATCAGCATCAGATCACTTAAAGATCATACTTTTATTGTCGATGGTTTGGCTCAATTTCTATCTATGCAAGATGTTCATCAGCTAATTGAAGATCTTTTAGAGCAAGTTCATCTTATGGGCCGTTTGGATTCAAATGCCTCTTTTGCAAAAGAAAAAATGGCGCAGGCGATTTGCTCTGCTGCATGGCAGCCAAAAATTGCTGATGAAAATGAGGCGATTATTTTGATTCAAAAGCTTTTCAAGTGTGATAAAAATCAATTCTCCCCACAGGGCAAACCCATTTTTGTTCCACTCTCTTTAAGTGAGCTTAAAAGAA
>CAZJSX010000058.1:0-9024 GCA_964548845.1 uncultured bacterium
GCAAAACAAAAGAGGCACTTGGAAAGGGTTTACTATAAAAGCAGCTGCCTTTATGGGTAGTTATCTACTAGCATCGATCGCTTTGAAATATATTTTAAACTCTAACAACTCCACTTTTGGTAATAATTCAGCTGGCACTAATTCGACTAGCAACAGTTCAACTGCTCTAAACAATAGCTTAAATATTGCCCCAACTATCCCTACACCACAGTCCCCCAACGTGCCCTTTCTTTCTCTTGTTCAAAATCTAACGCAAAATGCAACTATTCAAACAATTATTCAAAATCTAACGCAAAATGCAACTATTCAAACCTCAACAGAAACAACCCATGTTAATACTCAAGTTACACCCATCAACAAGCCACAAGAAAGCGCTACACCTCCCAACTCTAATTTAGAGGAAAAGGAAACTCAACCTGTTGAACCTCCAAAAGAAAATAAAATTAATTTAAAAGACAAAGACGGCAACACCCCTCTTTTAATCTCTATGGGGTGGCAAAGAGAAGCAGATACTCTAAATCTACTTAATCAAGAAGAGGTCGACATCAATGTACAGAATAACAAAGGCGAAACGGCTCTTCATATTGCTATTCGGCAAGAGAAATGGGAGGCTATTGAACTATTACTTACAAAAAAAGTTAATATCGATTTAAGAGACAATTTAGGTAACACTCCTCTTCATCTTGTTTTAAAACTGGCTGCAACTCGTGACTCAAGAAAGCAAAAAAATATTGACTTAGCCCTTCGCTTGATTTCACTGGGCATTGACGTCAACGCACAAAACTATTTAGGACTAACTGCACTTCACCATGCCGCCTTTTTAGAGGATTTGCAATTAACTGAAAAATTGTTTGAAAGAGGTGTTACAGTCTACAAAAAAGATAGAATGGGCAACACCCCTCTTCACTTTGCAGTAAGTCACAAAGAAAATCCTGAAAACATGAAAATAGTCTCTATGCTGATTAAAAGATTACAGTCTGAAGGGATATCTAATATCAATTTAAATAGCTGCAACGATCTAAGAGCTCTAACTCTCCCTATTTACAGAAGTCATACTGGAAGTTACAGCTATGCCCTCAATGATGGTGTAACTGCTCTACATATGGCTGTTTTTTTTGAAAATTTTGGAGCAGTGAGATTGTTACTCGATTCTGGTGCTGATCTTAATGCAATAACTCAACTCGATGCAAGTATACTATCAATATTTGATGAATATGACAAACCTTCTCCTGTTGGAGAAACTGCTCTACATTTTGCCGCGATGCTTAAAAATACCAAAATGGCAGAACTATTAATTGAGAGAGGAATCAATATTAATTCACAAACAAGCTATGGAATAACCGCTCTTCACAAAGCTGTACGCATGAAAAATCTTGATGCCATTGAATTACTTCTTAAATACGGTGCTAATTTAAAATTAAAGAGCACCCTCAACCTAACGCCTCTTGAGCAAGCTGAAAAAGACCGAATAAATTTTGGTTATCAACGCGATCAAAATTTTAGCAATATTATAGCTTTATTGAAGCAACATGAGCAGCTTGAAAAAGATAAAGAGAGCAAAGTTAAAACAGACTGAAACTCAATTGTTAAATAACTGTTTTAAGTTTTGAATCTAAAAAGTATTCTTGAATTTCTCAGGAGAAATATTGGCATGTATCTACCAACTATTTCTCCAAATATTTTTTCTTTCATTCAAAAGTTTAAAGAACTTTGCCATCAATTTGACTTCGCGAGTCCTGACTGATTTTTTCAAGATTTTTGCTTAGTGAGTCTGGGCTAATTTTCCCAAGATATTCAGGAAGCTCTAGTCCAGCTAACGACGCAATATCATGAAGAGCTGGTAGCGATTTTGTAAACTGGCTGATGAAGTTGGACGTTGAAGATCCCTTCCCATCTGAATTACTACCACTATCCCATACTGTAATCTTATCGATCTTGATGTTTTTAATCGCCTCTACTTGCAGTTTCACGATCTCTTCAAGCTTTTCTATCAAGAGCATTGTAGCTGCACTCTTGGCGTCTTCTCCGCAAGCTTCAAAGAGCTGTTTATAACCTATTGCTTTAGCATCTAGTAATTTTTGGATACCTTCTGCTTCTGCTTGTCTAATTGCCAAGATTGCTTCCGCTTCCCCTCTTGCTATAATAGCTTTGCTTTGAGCTTCGGCTTCCGCTTCAATTTGCATTTGTCTTTTCTTAATCTCTTGTGGGACAATTTGCTCGGCCTCTAAAAGTTGAGTTTGTGCTAAAGCACGTGCTTTTTGAATCATCGCTTCGGCATTTTGCTTAGCTACTTGACTGCGCTGGGCAGCTTCTGCTTCCTTCTCAGCTAATACAGCATTTGTCAAAGCCATTTGAGCTTTGGAATCATTTTCCCCTTTGATTGCTTCGGCATTGTAAGAAGCAACAGACACTCTACGATCCCTTTCTGCTAAGGATTTTCCGATATCCCCTTGCTTTTCTTGTTCTGCGACATCCACTTTAGCTTGGTTTACAGCCATGGAAGAGGCTTTCATTCCAATACTTTCAATATAATTTGATTCATCAGTGATATCTGTAATGTTGACATTGAGCAGGGTTAGACCAATTTTATGCAACTCGGGCTCAATGTTGTTTTTAATAGATTCTAAAAAGCGCTCTCTATCTTGATTGATCTCTTCAATGCGCAATGACGCTACTGTGAGACGCAGCTGTCCAATAATAATTTCTGTGGCCATAGATTCAATTTCTCTGTGCCCCAAGTCTAACATCCTAATGGCAGCGTTGTTCATTACATCGGGAGTGATGCCAATTGCGACAGTAAAGGTACTAGGTACGTTCACACGTATGTTCTGATGAGACAGAGCCCCTTTTAATGGGATATGAATAGTGCGCGGCGTTAAATCCAAAAAGGCATACCCTTGGATCAGTGGCCATATGAATGTTCCACCACCATGATAACATTGAACCGTTTTACTACCCGCTACCCGTCCGTAAACAACCAAAACTTTGTTTGAAGGGCATCTGCGATACAATTTCGCTAGAAAAAATACTGTCGAGAATAGGAATAAAAGAAATCCTAATACAGTAATGCTTAAATAAGACATGTTCAACATAAGTTACCTTTAAAGTGGTGCGACAATAACAGTGTGTTCGTCGCTTTTTTCAATAATTTTTACTCGCACAAACGAAGGTAAATCTTCATTGTGATGGGATATAGCATCAATTTCATGTGTAAAGTTTTGCAAAGACATTGAAATTTTGCCTTTCCCGTTTTTAGGAATGCTTTGATAAACATACCCTTCTTTGCCTATCGCATCTTCAATCTTATATACGCTCCCTGAACTTTTAAGCTTTTTAGCTAACTTAAAAATAGAGCGAATAATCAGCGCTGCAATTATGCCTGAAGCAAAAGATATTCCAATCGTAAGGGGAACTTGAAATCCAAATTCATTTTGGCATGTGATCGCTGTCCATCCGAACATCATCAAAAAACCGGTAATAGTCTGCATAGATAGCCATTTAAGCATTCTAGCATCTGCAGAACTCTGGCTGCCATCATGAATAGTATCGGAAGAAACATTGCTCGAGTCAAAGCTATCGTGATTGCCCATACCAAAAATATTAATTATGAATTGAATAAGAAACATGCCAGAGCCCGCTAGAGCGCAAAACCAAAAGATCGATCCAGATCTAACCAATTCATTTAAATAATTAATATAATAAGTCATAACTAACACAAACTATTTTAGATGAAATAATGCTGCAAATTCTGATTGATTGCAACGTCAATGGAATTTCAAAGTAATGATTTGAAATTAATCTGCAAAAAGATATGTCGAGTTTTTTGATTTTTTCCAACATATAGCTATAATATGTCGTATAACTCAAGCCTTTCAGGGTATATGTTGGATTTTTTGATTTTTCCAACATATAAGTTGAATATATTGGATGATCGAGCATACCGCCATCTTAATAAACTTTGAGAAATAGTATTTTTAGAAGAAAATCAATGAAGAAGAGAGAAAGTATTTATTAATCATCAATTTCTGAATTTATTCAAACAAAAGAATTAAAAATCAAAATTACTCGAAGTGGAACTCAAACCCACACGGGATTACTCCCAAGGGATTTTAAGCCCCTCCTTTATAATACACAAACATACATATCTAACTAAAATAGAGTATACTATAATCTATTTTATGTGAATATCTATTGGTATGTTTAGTTTAAATTTGATTCCTACTGTTCCTGGAGTGTCCCATATAGAAGGAAATGCTTTACCTGATTTTACTATTTAAATAATTGTATTTTCTTTCTCAAAAAATGAAATCATTCGTTTCTTTAGAGGCTCAAGAATATCTTTCGGAGCTTTTTCTGGAGATCCTGAGTCAAAAGGAGGTTTGGGATCATACTCAAGTGCAAGTTGCATGGCTTGCGCAAAATCTGTACTTACAATTTTTGATGAGAGAAGCAAAGCCATATCAATACCAGCAGAGACACCAGCTGCAGTCATAACTTTGCCATCTTCTACAACACGCTCATGAGTGGGCTTTGCACCATATGAGTAAAGTCTATCAAATGCCGCCCAATGCGACGTTGCTTTTAAGCCTTGTAAAATTCCAGCTGCCCCTAAAATCAAACTCCCTGTACATATTGAAGTTGTCCATGTGGTTGTCTTATGTGTTTTTTTAATCCAATCTAAAATTTCAGGACAGGCTTTAAGAGTCGTTGCATTACCAGCTCCTGGAATAACTAAAATATCGGCTTGAGCAACGCCAGCCAAAGCATAATCTGCATACAAAATAAGACCTGAATCTGTTGATATGAGGCCTTTTTGTAAAGCAACGCGTTTAACTTCCGCACCAGGTAATCTAGAAAGGATTTCATGTGGCCCAACAAAATCTAAAGCTGTCATATTTTCATATAATAAAAAAACTATTTTCATAATTCTTAACTCCTTAAAATGTTTTAAATAAAAAATTTTGCATGAAATGAAACTTTCTATTTATCAAATTCCAGTATATATTGATGATCAAGTTTAATAACACAATCTCTCAAGTGGATAAAAAAATATTTATGGTTGCTGGCCCTAATGGAGCTGGTAAGACAACCACAGCCTTAATAGTATTTCCAGATCTTAAAATTTTTGAATTTTTAAATGCTGATGAAATTGCTAGAGGACTTGCCCCACTTAATCCTGAAAGTGTTCCAGTTGCAGCTAGCAAATTATTGATAAAAAGATTTCAAGAATTATTAGATTCACATAAAAGCTTTGCTTTTGAAACTACTGCTTCAGGAAAAAATTATATAAAATACCTAAATGAAGCTAAGCAAAACAACTACCAAATACATTTGCTATTTTTATGGCTACATAGTCCAGAATTAGCTATTAAGCGTGTTGCAGAAAGAGTGCAACAAGGCGGACATAATATCCATAAAGAAACCATTCGAAATCGATACTTCTCAGGTTTAAAAAATCTTTTTGATCACTATCTAAAACTTGCCGATTCATTCCTTATACTGGACAATTCTTCAGATAAGCAAAAAATAATAGCTAGAAAAAAAATTAATAACCTTGTAGATATTCAAGATAGTCATACATGGACAAAAATGCAGGAGCTGGCAGATGGCTAAAGAGAAAAAAACAGATATTAATGATCAAATTTTAAAAAGCCACAAAAAGAGCATCAAAAAAGCAATCGATACTGCAAGCCGCACGAATACACGGTTAATCATTCAAAAAGATGATAAAATTGTTGCGGTTAAGCCTAAGTATAAATACGTTCGTGTTCCAGTAAAAGCTTCAAAAAAAGCTCCCTCAAAGAGAAAAAGTAAGTAAAAAGATTAAAACTTAGAAATTTCTATCACACCCACTCAGCTTCAATTAGTTGATGCTGTCCCATAAATGTCCTTAAAATGAACAAGTATGCTGACTATTTTAAACTTAGTGTTTAGTAAGTCTTTAATATAGAAATTGCTCGAAGTGGGACTCGAACCCACACGGGATTACTCCCAAGGGATTTTAAGTCTTCTACCTTACAATACACATCAATATGGAATCATACATATCTATCTTAAGTACAAGATACTAGAGGTGTTTATTTGTGAATATATATTGATATATTTAGTTTAAATTTGATTCTTACTGTCCCAGAAGTGTCCCCTTAACTTATCTGTGGGATGCAACGCCATGTATCAATTTAAAAAGTTTCAATCCTACATGGGCCTTTATGATTGCTACAGCTTTAAGGGGGGGGGGAATACCTCTGGCTGCTTGATCGCCTAAAACAGATACATGTACGTGGATTGCATAAAAATTGACTTTGCTGATTATGAATCTAACTCAAAATTAATGTGATGGAGCGAGAGGGAAACCCTCGATGATGCGGGACTTGTCGAGCTTCAATAGCCCATATCTTATCCCCTGACTTGAATCCTGCTGCGTGAAGAGTTATTTCAGAAAATGAACTCGTCTGTGCGTTCCAAGAACATGTTGCAATTGAACGGTTATTAAAAAGTAAACGCAATCTAGGGCGAACAAAGTTGTAAGTTGTGGCTATTTTGTCTAACAAGGAGGAAATGGTATCTATAGGATTAGCCTCAATATGACCATCTAAGAAGCCAGGGGCTCTACAAGTTGGGCATGAAGATTTAATTTTAAGCGACTCTTGAACACAGTTACTATGGAAGACATGAAAGCATTTAAGTTCAGTTATTTCTCTTTGTTCAACTTCAGAACTAGTTGTCTCGAAACAAATGGGACAGGTATCGTCGTATCGTCTGACGTTAGCTGAAGGGATTGCAGAACTCATATAACACCTGTTTAGTTAAAAACATATATCTAATTCAAAGAGAATACATTATATATGACTTTACGTGAATACCTTACTGATAGGTTTGGCCTTAGTTCTTATTGCCCCTAGGGAGTTTCACACATAAATCAAGCTTATATAGGCTTAGCACCGTACTCTAGCAGTAGTTCAGCTAATTCAGGGCAACCAGTTTGCTTCGCTAATGGCAATTGGTTAGGATCAAGACCAATATCCAAAAGCTGTTTTATAAAATATAAATAACTGGCTTTATCTGCATTTAGCTTGGCAGTATTTTGAATTGCCTGTGAAAGATGATATGGTTCAATTTTCATTCCTTTTTCAATGCAAAACTTATAATTTTGAAATTCATGATGCTGAGCAAAAAAGTTGCCAACACGACTGCTATTAAATGGATGTAGAATAAAATCCTCTCTCTTTTCCATGATATACCTTAGAATATCGCCCCTCAAATAAGAAAAATTTAACTCTATTCCAATATCGCATCCATGATCAATTAATTTTTTCCACTCTCTTAAAGTTTCTACGGAAAAATCTATGCCCTTATTATTATCTATCCTCTTAGCGTAATTTTCGCAAAGATAGATGCCATTGTCAATAGACTTTCTTTCTTCAGAACTGAGCTTGGGATCGTATCTTGGTCCGCCAGGTGATGCTGCTGTAATATGCGCAGCTACTCCAATGTGAGAATGCATACTACTATCATTTTTAGTCGGTCCGCGAGTACCTGCTCGGCAGTCGGGATTGGAACATCGACCATTTACACGGTTTGATAAATAGTGCGCATCTTTTGGATCGAAATCATCTCTTGAATTTTTTTTTATATTTGTCTTTTTTGGCGTTTTGAATATTTTAATTAAATTCTTATTAAAAATAATCAAAAATGAAGGAAATTGCTCGAAGTGGGACTCGAACCCACACGGGATTACTCCCAAGGGATTTTAAGTCCCTTGTGTCTACCATTCCACCATTCAAGCGAAAAAGAGAAAACAATTTAACTGTTAGAAGTCCTTAGAGTCAAGAAAAACTCTTAAGAATTTTAAACATCGTCCTTTTGGTGATCATCGTTAGAATCATTATCTGAAGAAAAAAGTTCTTTGACAAAAGAATCAGAGTCTACTGCCCCTTTGCTATCTGAACTTTCAAAAGATTCTTTACTTTGATGAATCACTTCTTCTTTCAAAGCAGGTACTGGAATTTTTCTGCCGATAATTTTAGGAGCCGGAGGGAAGATAATTGGAGTGATCGGTGGAGGAGGTGGCACAAACATCTCTTCATTTGATGGAACAATTTTTATTGGAGCTTTAGGCTCTTTGTGTTCTTTAGGCTCTTCTTTTTTGTGATCTCTATTTTGATCCCTATTTTGATCTTCCTCTTTGTCTAATGGGAAGTTTTCATTTTTTCCACCACCAGAGCCAGATCTTCTTTTGTGTTTTTTCTTAGAAGATTTGCGATTTTCGTTGTTGTCGTTTTTCTCTTTATCTTCTGAAGAATGTTGTTTGTTTTCTTTAGGCTCTATTTTGACTGGAGGTTTTTCAAGTGTCGCATTTTTGAGCATCAAGCGCCCTTCTTTAACTTCTACAATTTCATAGTCTGAAACAGGAAGTAAAAAAGGTCTCGGTTTTTCTACAGATCTAAAAAAGAGAGCTGCTCCAAAAGAGACAATTTCAACAGCATTGACTAGATATTCTTCTTGATCGGCAATTCTGCTGCTGCGCACACTGAGTTTGTGGCTCTCTTTAGGAGAAATAATGGTTTCAATAATAGGTTCGCGTGTAAAATCCACTTGGGTATTCCATCTGTTAAATTCATTTTGAAAAGTTGATTATAAAGCAGCTTGCGATTAATAAACAATTGCTTTGTCTATTCACAAGAGCCGATATATTCAATCAGATCTACAACTCGGCAAGCATATCCCATCTCGTTATCATACCAAGCAATTAGTTTATAAAATTTACTATTAAGGGCAATGCCAGCTTCTTTATCAAAAATGGAAGAAAAGCGAGATCCTATAAAATCAGAAGAGACTAGTGGCTCATCAGTATATGCTAAAATATTTTTTAAATACGTATTAGAAGCTTCAAACATAGCCTCACAAACTTCTTCATAACTTGTCTCTTTTTTAAGTTTCACTGTTAAGTCTACACATGAAACATCGGCAATTGGAACTCGAAAAGCCATCCCTGTTAATTTACCTTGCAATTCAGGTAAGCAT
>CAZJSX010000059.1:0-8959 GCA_964548845.1 uncultured bacterium
GAAGGCGATGGTCATCCTATAATATTGATCAACGACTTGCTCGAAGATCATCTTTTTTGGAATAAAATAGTTCAGAACCTCTCTAAAGACTTCAAAGTCATCACTTTCGATCAAAGGGGAATGGGGCAAAGCTCTATTTCAAAGTCTTCATTTACAATGGAAGATCTAGCACTCGATGTGATGGTTATTGCTGATGAGCTTAAGTTAGAGACTTTTAGCATCATTGGCGATTCTATGGGAGGAGCTGTTGCACAAATTGTGGCTAAGCAATACCCCGATCGAATTCATAAATTAATCCTCAGTAATAGCTACTTACAATTATCAAAAGTGGTCAAATGGTCGTTAGAAATTGCTTGTGAGTACTTTAAAGAGGATTCAAGTTATGTCTCTTTGTATAAGTTCATGATGCCTTGGCATTATTCTAGTCGATTTTTAGAGCGGGAAAATGATGCTGAAGAGATTTTGTCTGCCCTAAAATCAAGAAAACATCCTCTTCAATATGAGGGTTTGAAAAGACTTTTAGACGCTATTTTTGAGTTTGATTCCCATCTATTGATTAAGCACATCCAAACGCGAACTTTAGTGATCATTGGAGAAGAAGATATCTATTGTCTATTTCGCGATAGCCGCGAGCTTGTGCGTAGTTTGCCTAACCATCAAGTAGAGTTAATTTCAGGTGGACATGCGACAAAAATAGAACATCCCAACTACTTTTTAGAAGCTGTTCGCAAATTTTTAAGCGCTAATTAAAAAGTTCATCGACAAAAGTTTTAGGATCAAATGGTTTTAAATCTTCCATTTGCTCGCCAACCCCTATAAATTTAATCGGGATATGGAGCTCATTTTGAATAGGTATCACAACTCCACCTCTTGCAGTGCCATCTAACTTAGTTAAGATTAAGCCAGTTAGCGGGGTGTGTTCATGGAAAACTTTAGCTTGTTCAATCGCATTTTGACCAATGGTTGCATCAATCACTAACAGCACTTCATGAGGGGCATCGGGCATTTGTTTTTTTAAAACACGCCGAATCTTCTCAAGTTCTTGCATTAAATGGGTCTTGGTTTGAAGCCTGCCGGCTGTATCAATGATTAAGACATCGGCTTTTCGGCTTATGGCAGCAGATAGACTATCAAAGGCAATAGCTGCAGGATCACTTCCAATTTGCCCTTTAATGATGTCGACTCCTATTTTATCTGCCCAAAGCTTGAGTTGGTCAATGGCTGCTGCTCGAAAGGTGTCAGCTGCTGCAAGCATCACACTTTTACCCTGCTTTTTATATAAATAGGCAAGCTTAGCTGTTGTTGTTGTCTTTCCATTTCCATTCACCCCAACAACTAAAATTACTGTCGGCATGTGAGTTAAAGGAATATGACTAGAGTGTTTGGATAGATCGGCAGTTAGCTTTTGTTTGATATAATCGAGAACTAGGTCTGCTTTAACATGAGGATCTCTAAAAAACTCATTTTGGATGTCTTGAACTAGACTTTGGCTAACCTTGGTTCCTAAATCAGCACCATAAAAAAGCTGTAAAAGTTCTTCTAAAGTCTCTTCATTAATAGGCTTAGAGAATATTTTCTTAATTTTATCTCCTAAAAACGTTCTTGTTTTTAGAAAAATAGACTTAATGAAATTAATGACCATAGAAAGAGTCTTTTTTAGGTTGCTAGAAAATAAATTCTAGCACATAAGCCAATTATGGTAGCAGATAAAAGTGGGATAAACAGTCATGCATCTACATGAGTATCAAGCAAAAACAATTTTAGCGCGCTATGGAGTTGTGGTTCCACCATTTGGAGTTGCCTCTAATGCGCATGAGATTGATCAAGTAATTTCGTGCCTAAATTTAGATCAGGCAGTAGTTAAGATACAAGTGCATGCAGGTGGTCGTGGAAAGGCTGGCGGGGTGAAATTTGCCAAATCAAGCCAAGAGATCAAAAAGATAGCTCTGGATCTAATTGGTTTCAAAATGGTCAATAACCAAACTGGTAAAGACGGAGTAGTGGCTCACAAAGTTTTAATTACAGCTCCTTGTGACATTCAAAAAGAGTTTTATTGTGCCATAGTCATTGACAGAGAGCAAAAAAAGCCCACATTAATTATTTCTGCTGAAGGGGGAATGGAAATAGAAGAAATTGCTGAAAAATCGCCAGAAAAAATTTTGACAATTCCTCTTTATGATGGTGGGATTTTTAAACGCTTCCAGCTTCTTTATATTTGTAAATTTATGGGCTGGCATGATGATGTGGCAAAACAAGGGATGAAGCTTCTTTCAGCGATTGCTAAAACTTTTTGGGATATTGATGCTTCACTTGTTGAAATTAACCCTTTAGTTTTAACTAAACAAAATCAGCTCACTGCTTTAGATGCTAAAATATCAATCGATGACAACGCTTTGTATCGTCAAAAAGAAATTTCAGATTTTTATGATCCTTCTCAAGAATCTCAGGCAGAAGTGTTGGCAAAGAAGCATGAGTTGGCTTATATCTCACTTGATGGAAATATTGCCTGTATGGTCAATGGGGCGGGTCTTGCAATGGCCACTATGGATATCATTAATTATTATGGTGGAAAGCCCGCTAATTTTTTAGATGTTGGGGGAAGTGCCACAGAAGAAAAAGTGACAGAAGGATTTAGAATCATCTTATCAGATCCTAAAGTCAAAGCGATCTTAGTCAATATTTTTGGCGGTATTATGAATTGTGCAACTATTGCCCATGGACTCATTGCTGCTGCTAAAGAATTGAAAATTAAAGTCCCCATTGTTGTGCGCATGGAAGGGACAAATGTTGAAGAGGGACGCTCTTTATTAAAAAATTCAGGTTTAGAATTGGTAAGTGTGAGTAGTTTGGCAGAAGCTGCTCAAAAAGTAGTCGAGTCAATCAAGTAGGTGAAAAATGGCAGTGCTAGTTAATAAGAAAACGAAAGTGATCACTCAAGGTATTACGGGGAAAGCTGGTCTTTTTCATACACAGCAAGGTTTAGAGTATGGCACTCAATATGTCGGCGGAGTCACTCCTGGTAAAGGGGGGCAATCTATTTTAGGTCTGCCGATTTTTGACACAGTCAGAGAAGCTAAAAAAGCTTTAAATTGTAATGCTACTCAAATTTATGTTCCCGCAGCATACGCTGCTGAGGCTATTTTAGAGGCAGAAGATGCGGGGATAGAAATTATTGTCTGTATTACTGAAGGTATTCCTGTAAAAGATATGCTAGAAGTATCCAGAGTAATGTCACAAAGTAAGACCAGTCGATTAATTGGTCCCAACTGCCCTGGAATTATCACCCCAGATGAATGTAAAATTGGAATTATGCCAGGTTATATTCATAAACGGGGCAAAATAGGAATCGTCTCAAGATCAGGAACACTAACTTATGAAGCTGTTTGGCAGACCACTTGTTTAGGGCTTGGACAAACAACATGCATTGGTATTGGGGGAGATCCACTAAATGGGACTAACTTTATTGATACACTCAAACTTTTCGAGCAAGATCCAGAGACTAAAGGGATATTAATGATTGGTGAGATTGGGGGTCATGCTGAAGAAGATGCTGCAGAGTGGATTTCAAAACACCTCACAAAGCCAATTGCTGTTTTCATTGCAGGGATGACAGCTCCTGCAGGAAAAAGAATGGGGCATGCTGGTGCAATCATTGCTGGAGGAAAAGGAGCTGCTTTAGATAAGATACAAGCCTTAAGTAAAGCCGGAGCCATTATTGCAAAAACTCCAGCTGAGATGGGACTGGCGATTAAGAGCGCTTTTTAGGGAGCAATTTCATGATTAGATTTGGCCGCTTTATTCCGATAACTATTCATCCTATTTTTTGGCTAACTGCCGGTATTATTGGGTGGATTAATAGCTGGACATTAGCGGGAACAATCATGTGGATTGGAATTATCTTAGTTTCTATCCTCATTCATGAATTTGGTCATGCATTGACAGCTAGAGCATTTGGTCAACAAGCACAAATTGATTTAGTGGCCCTTGGTGGGTTAACTTATCATGATGGAAAAAAGATAAAGGGTTGGCAAGATTTTATTGTTGTTTTGATGGGTCCGCTTGCAGGGCTAGGTCTTGCCTTTGTTTGTTTTTTTGCTAAAGGATTTGTTGATCAAAGTGTCTATCCTGGTTTGTTTACTCTTTTAAGTTTATTTTTCTTCATCAATGTTTTTTGGACGATTGTTAATTTGCTACCCATCATTCCTTTAGATGGTGGGCAACTACTGCGCATTGTTATGGAAGGAATTTTTGGTCATCGCGGCTTAAAAATTACTTTGATGATCGGTATTATTTTAGGAGCAGCAGCAGGTACATTTGCACTAATTGCTGGCTACTTTTTAGTAGGGGCAATTTTTTTAATGCTCACTTTTCAAAGTTTCACGTCTTGGAGTCAAATTAAAGGGATGACCTATGAAGATCGCGATGAAAACATTCAAAAAGAACTTGAAGAAGCTCAGCTTGCATTAAGCATGGGTCAATTAGATAAAGCTAAAGAAAAGCTTGAAAAGTTAGTTCAAAAATCTGGGAAAGGACTTGTCTTTGAAGCAGCTTCAGAACAGCTAGCGATCATCTATGATAAAGAGGGTAATTTAGATCGAGTCTATCAAATTTTGAAACTGATTGATCATAGATTATCCATAACTGGTAAATGCTTATTACAGAGAGCTGCCTATTACAACAAAGATTACCCTTTGACTTTAGAAATAGGAGCAAAGTGTTTTCAAGAAACACAAGCTTATGAAATTGCTTATATTAATGCACTAGCGAGCGCTTGTATGAAAGATGTGCAAGCAAGTATTGGTTGGCTTGAGTGTGCACTCAAGCATGGAATGGGCTCTTTGAAAGATGTGATTACAAAGCCAGAGTTTAATGGGATTCGCGATCACCATGTTTTTCAAAGTTTTCTAGACATGCACAATCTGTAAAAAACATTTGAATTTTAGGAAAATATTCTTTTATTCGACAAAGCACATTTGCTAACCTTAGTGTATTCATTCATTAGGGAAATATGACTGCTTTTTGTTGTACGCTTGATGCTAGAGTGCGAGAGGCATCTCTATCGGTGGATATAAAAGCTGAATGCTGTATCTCGAAATTTATTCTCAGAAGAGCGATGGCTCTTTGCGGAATAGGACTTTAAATTTACAGCATCAAGATAACAAAACAATAGCATTAGATCAGGCATGCGCACATTTTGTTTGCCTTGTTTTAAGACCATCATATGAATTTTATGATCCTAGTTATAATTTTTTTGGAAGTATTCGTATTCCAAGATTAAATTCAGACCGAACTTTTTTATCTGTTCAAGTTGATAATCCAGCAGATGACACAATAGTCACAATTATCAGAAATTTTGTTGTTGATAGATAATTTTGATGTGAAAGAGTCATAGTTAAAGCGCTAGTTTTTAACTAGTACCTTCAAGATAGCCACTGTCTACTGAATCTCGATTTGTTTGATCTTTATCAGGAGTTTCAATATGGAAATTGTGAGTATTTAAAGCGCCGCGATGTTTAAATTCTTCAGAAAATCTATCAGTTTGAGGCAATAAGATCCCTCCAGTTAAACCTTCTTCAATAGTGCATAATGAAGTAAAGGTTGCTCTTTCCATATTTGTATTAAAAAAGCTAATAGATGGGCCAGCAAAATGGCAAGAAATGAACAGCGCTTTTTCTAAATTGCAATCGATAAAAGAACCTGTAAAAATACAGTCTTTAAAAACAGTTTTTGTAAATGATGTACCGCGAACAACTACACCATTTGTATTCAGTTTAGAGAGCATCAAACCTGATAAATCTAAATTTGAAAGATCAAGCTCATAGCGACTTTCTTGAACTGATTTTGATGTAGATAAACTAAGTTCTTTTCGGCGCTGAAAAAAATCTTTTCGTGTAGCTTGAAGTTCATCATCATCATGTTGCAAGAGATATTCAAGTAATAAATTTCTAATTTGATCGTCAAACACAACTCTTTGATCTTTTGAAGGAAGTAAATGCTTATTTGCAATTTGTCCAACGCTAAGAACTACTTTTTCTTGTTTTAAAGGTGGATTGTTTTTCCAAAATATTCGGTTAGGCCATAGTTCTAGGTAATGAGACTCTGCTCCAGGAACAAAAGAGAAGTAAAGAGCGTCAAATCGTTGTTCTTGATCATTTGGGTTTACTTTTTCAAAACACCTTTTTACCCAATTGTGAATATTCACTTCAAGCTGGGATAAATTATAAGTTCCAAAATCTTGAGAGCAAAAGTAAGGGTCTGTAAATGGCCCTTCAGTTATCGGGCAATCATTGCGATGAATTTTTGCTGCTCGATTAGGTAAAGCATTTGCTGCTAAAAAGCTGAGTCTTGCTTCAGTTGACGATGGAGGTAAAAGAAGTGATAGAGTACTTCTTCGATAAGTTTTTCCATCTGGAAGGAAAATGACAAGATCGTCATTTGTAAAAACTTCATGCAAGGATCTGATTGCAAAACTTGTATATTGAGCAGTGACGCTAGTCATATTTTTCCGCTTTTTCTCTAAGATATTATGATATCTGAAATTTTAAAAAAATATGTATGAGTAAGATGAAAATATAAAAAGATATGAAATTAGAAGACTTTATTTAATGAATTAAATCAAATAAGAGCCTTGCACGGCTAGATGATCTGATTGACTGTAGTCAATGTCTGTAATGATTGCCGAGTGCCCTAAGATTTTTTTTCCTAATGAAAAAATATGATCAATCACATTGTTTTTAGGTCGTCCTTGATCGTCATAAGAGGTCCCTGTAATTGAAGATTTCTTCAAAGTATTTATTGCATTTGGAAATGCTTGACCGATATGAACATATTCTTCTTCAGTAAGTCCAATATTTAAATCGCCAGTGAAAAAAATGGGAATTTCATCTACCTTTTGCAATCCATCGTCATGTGCAAATTTTTCAAGCGCTTTTTGAATCTGCTTTAGTTGCTCAAATCTAATTTCTGTTGTAGTGAGATGGGCGTAAGGGCTGAAACATTTATCATATGGTGCAGCTCCTGCTTGCAGGTGAGTGGTGATGATATACATAGGTTTTAAATCTTTAACGATTTTGGCAATGAGAAATCCTTTATTGGCAAAAAGCTCATCTCCGCGATAGTGAGTGAAGCGTTCTAAATGGGTCTTTTCAATAGGGTGCTTACTGTATATAGCAAGTCCAGAGCCTATAGTTAGGGGGTGGTTGTGGGGATCTTCAAAATGGTAAGGATATTTTGCTTTAACTTTAGTGTAAAAAAGATCTCTTTTTTGATTGGACCACATCTCTTGAAAAGTTAGCACTTCTGGTGGATTTTCCATTGATAAAATTGTATCTGCGATTTTTTGAACCCTTTCATGATCTTTGCCCAGCTTTGATCCAAAGTATGAGATTAACGGGGGAAAGATATAGCAGTTAAGTGTCAAAAGATTAATTGAGGTCATATGATCTTTAAGTTGTCCGTTCGTTTAAACTATTTTAAAGTTTTTTATTTATTACAAGCAATTCCCTGCGATACCGCAGTTGTTCTCAAGAGTTTGAAACGCTCCATATTTTGCTTATAAACTTATAAAAATCAGAAAATTACCTATATATTACCTTGCGAATGTTAAAGGTATATAAAGAGGCAGGTGAATGGAGGCTGCTTGGCTAATTTCCTTGTGTAGAGGGGTATTTTAAAGAAATTTTTTGAAAATGGGGTTATTAGTTTAAATTTGCCTATTTCTTAATATTAAATTAACTTTAATACGTTATAATTTAACACATCTCAATTTCAGGAGTAATACATGTCTACAACAAGCAGTACTGATGTAAATAATTTTTCAAATACCGAATTTCCAGTATTCAAGCCGACTGAACGACAAACATCTGCTGTTTTAGGTTATCTTAATGAGAAAAAAGTATTAAAATCAACTGAGCAACTAAAACCTCTGGCTTTAGATTTTCTTGATAGTAGAAAAGTATCAAATCAGGCTGAACAAAACGCATCTGGTTCTCTAGATTTTCTTGATGACAGAAAGGTAAGTGTACAAAGTTCACAGAGTAACTTATGGTCAACTGTTGCCATTGTAGTTGCAGCTGCGTATTGTTTCTTTAGCTTGGTGAACTTGATGTACGCTCTGTATACTTATTAACAATGTTATGCAAAAGTGCGCTAGATTATGGGTGAGTAGGTCGCTAATTAATTTTGCAACTTAGGTACTTTAATGGCCCAAAAAGGGACAGAGCCCACTAATAGAACGCCTATGACTAAAAAGCTAATATGAAAAACAGCTCCAGCTGTTCCTACAAGTGTGGGTGGAATAAAGCCTAGGAAAAAGACAACAAGGCTTGTTAAAAAACCAACAGATCCCACAATACAAATTCCAATTTTACGATCTCCAAAAACTTTATAGGGTCTTTTCAAATCAGGTCTTTTAAAGCGCAGATAAATTCCAGAAGCAAATAAAAGCAGATACATCACCAAATAAAGTTGTACAGCAAGTGTTGATAGTAACCAATAAACGCTGTTGACATCAGGCAGAATGAAAAACAGCATTAACAAGCAAGAGACAACAACTGCTTGCAATAATACAACAACATAAGGGACACCCTTTTTATTTGTTTTATCTAAAAAGGGAGGTAAAATTTTATGCTCAGCAGTTGCATAAATTCCTTTAACAGGGCCAATCAGCCAAGTGTTAACTTGAGCTAAGGTTCCAATAGCTACTAAAAAAGCTAAGATGTAAGTAAAACTTGGGATATTAAAAGCTGTAAAAAAAGTAGAGAACGCTGCCATCACACTTGAGACTAAACTAATGTCATTATTAGGAATAACAAAAGCAACAGCGAGTGATCCTAAAGTAAAAATAGAGACAATG
The DNA here is from genome assembly GCA_964548845.1 of uncultured bacterium. Classification (GTDB taxonomy): domain Bacteria; phylum Chlamydiota; class Chlamydiia; order Chlamydiales; family JAAZZY01; genus CAZJSX01. The sequence continues at coordinate 8,855 of CAZJSX010000059.1, forward strand.
ATTGCTGCTGAAATGAAAATAGCTTTAGGGAAATTTTTATTGGGGTGCTGCACTTCTCTGGCATGTACTGCAGACATTTCCATACCTGCAAAACTAAAAAGGATC
>CAZJSX010000060.1:0-3303 GCA_964548845.1 uncultured bacterium
GTTGAAAAACGTAATTGCGGATTTGGTTGCCCCAAGCAATTTCTTTTTTTTCGCCACCCATACTTTGGATTTTTTTCTCTCTTTTTTCTACTTCAAGCTCATAAAGCTTAGAGCGCAGCATCTTAAAGCAGGCTTCTTTGTTCTGTAGTTGGCTTCGTTGGCTTTGACAAGAGATGACAATGCCTGTTGCCATGTGGGTGATGCGAACAGCAGAATCTGTTTTATTGACGTGTTGACCACCAGCTCCTGAGGCCCTGTAGGTATCAATTCGGATATCTTCGGGTTTGATCTCAACTAAAATATTATCATCAATTTCAGGAGAGACGTCCACAGAGGCAAAACTAGTGTGTCTTTTAGCGTTGCTATCAAAAGGGGAGATTCTAACTAATCGGTGTACTCCTTTTTCAGCTTTGGCATAACCAAAAGCATAAGAGCCAATCACTTTGATAGTAGAGCTTTTGACTCCTGCAACATCGCCATCTAGTTGGTCGATCAACTCAATTTTCCAACCATGTTTGGTGGCCCATTTTTGATACATCCTCAATAGCATCTGGGCCCAATCGCAAGACTCTGTGCCACCAGCTCCTGCGTTAATGCTAATGAAACAATTATTTTTATCAAGCTCTCCAGAGAGCATTTTTCTTATTTCAAGACTTGAGAGTTCTGTTTCTATTTTGGCAAGTTCTTCGGTTAACTCTACAATCAGCGATTGATCGTGAACTTGATAGGCTTCTGGAAAAATTTCTAATAGATTGTCAATTCGGCTTTTGAGATCAGAGCATGGAGTTGTCCAGGCTTTGAGTTGATTACATTCTTCAATAATTTTTTGAGCTTGAGCTTGATCATCCCAAAAATTATTTAAAGCCATTTTGGCTTCTAGTTCTTGGACCTTTTTTTCTTTCGTAGGCAGGTCAAAGGTACCTCCACATGTGTTTGAGGCGATCTTGAACAGAATTAAGTCGATTATTGATGTCTTCGTTCACTTGGCCTTGAAGGTTATTTTAAAGAATAATAGTAAAAAGGCTAATGGCAATTTAAGTAAAAGTCAACCTTTTTAGCATCAAGTCTAAGCCCCTTTCAAGTCGAAACTTTTTTTAGTTGAATGAAGTTAGAGCTCTCGTCAATTTGATATTTCCAATACCACGTTGGTTTTGTAATAGCCTCTTGCTTAAAGACTGGATTGCCTTGTTGATCCATTGTGACGACCATTTTGGTGTTTTTGGGAACATGAATGTCGTATTCACCCTTTAATGTGACATCTTGAGCAAAAAATTCAGCATTTTCTTCTAAATAAATTTTACAGCTCTCTTTTCGTTTGATTTGATTTTTCCAATAAGTGCTTTTTTTAGTCGTATCGATACCTAAGTTTTCAACAGTTGTATTGATGAGTGTGCATTTACCACTTAAGTGAGAGTATTCTAAAAAATTATTAGCATCGTAATGACCCATAGGGCATTTAGTTGTGATTAAGAGGCAACCGTTAAGGTTTAAATTGATCATTTCAAGCTCAGCAATATTTAAGACAAGCTCTGAGCGTTCGCAAATAGTTCCCCCTTGAATTTTTTGTCTGATGATAGAGTAAAGTGGGCCTAGAGAGGGGTGTATGATAAAATGGGCAGCCGGCCCTTTTTTAACAAAAACGTCAGTGGCCGGGAAAATAGGCAGAGACATCTGGCAATAGCGAGAGAGTAGTTCATAGTGATTTTGTTGAAGTGTGAGATAACATCCTTCAGGTGTTTCTTGAACAGCTCCTCCAGGGACATAGCTTCTTTTTGCCACTGAAATCGTCTTTTGTCTAGAGTTGTAGGTCAAAAATGTTTTTAAATTCAGCGGATTTTGAACATCTTGGGGGCGGTCAAAACTATCGGTCAAATAGTCTGCAATATTTTGCATAGTAGACTCTAATCTTCCCCCTTTAACTAGAATTTTATCCCCTTGATTGTTGATATAGGGAACATCACTTTTCATGTTAATCAAAATCCCTGGGATGGTGCATTTTTGAGTGGCCTCTTCAACAGCTTGGATATCCATAAATAAAATATTAGTGTTAGAAGGGTAGATGGAGTAGGGGCTTGTGACATCAGTTGGAGCATCTTGAATTTTATATTTTTCAAATTCGGTATACTCGATATTAGTAATAGCATAGTGGTATTTGCCATCAATTTCTTTTTCTGACAGCACATTGACACCTTCTGCTGCATGTAAAAATCTCTGACATGAGGCAAATCCAAAGACCTTTTGCTTGGAATATCCAAGACCTAATAGAGCAAAAATTCCACAGTCAATGGCTGCGATGGGGTTGTTCATTTGCCGAACTAGTGCTTTAGTTTTCCCATTTTGTTTAAACCAGTCAAATACGCCATGATCTTTTGCTAATTTCCAAATCACTCCATGTCCTGAAGGTTTTAGAAAAAGCTTTAGAGAGTCGCTCAATGACCATTGACCATCGACGGTTAAAACAGGAGCTAGTGGTTGTTTAAAGAGGAAAAAGCTATCTTGAGGTCTATGATACCACTCATTGTCAGCGCAAATTTGCTGAACAAATTGATGATTTTTTTTTGCCTCGGAAGTCATCATGGCAATAGGAGTTAGAAGCTGTTTTTGATAAAGTTTGAAGTAGAGGTATTCTCTGGCTTGTAAATCTTTAACCATACCGCTTAAAAGTGATTGCCCTAAAAAGTTTAATTTTGCAGTCGGTAGAGGTAGTCCTGTTTTCTCATCAGAGAGATTGAGGCGATCTCCAGCTCCACCAATAGGATAGATCTCAGCCATATAAGGAAGAGCTTTAATCCCTTCTATGACAACTTGGTCAGTTGCTTTGGGATCTTGATCTAAAATGGGTCCTAAAGCTTGATAGATTTTTTTATTCGAACCGCTTGTTTTGGTTTTGCCCACGCAGATCAAATCGATCATTTTTTGATGATAACCAATAATCCCGCCAATATCTTTATAAAATTTCTCAAAAACGATTAATTGTTCCAAAAGTGCTTTGAAGCGACTTTTAGTGTCGCTTTGGTGAGATGGAGTGCGAAAAACATTTTCTGCCTGTCCAATGGCGTCGATGGAGTGAAGAGTGAATTTTTCTAATTCGCCTAGTTGATCATAGTAATCTTTTAAAAAGGGAGCTTTTTCTAAAAATGTTTTAGCAGGTGTGATCTCTTGGATTAAAGCGAGTTTTTTTTCATAGCTCTCAAGAGGTTTAAGTTGCTCTAGGAGAGAAGATAAAAGTTTAGTTTGACCTTGTAATAGTTCAAGAGTTGCCATATTTTCCACTTTAGCTCTAAAATTTAGTTGTTTTTTAGG
>CAZJSX010000060.1:3313-8823 GCA_964548845.1 uncultured bacterium
TCGTTTTTTTAAAAAAAATGACTTTTCTTTACCCTAATTTAAAAAAAAACGGTTTAACTATACTAATTTTAAGAAATTCCTTTGACTAAAAAAAACATTCAACGCTAAAAAGATCGTTTATATAGCAATATGAGCCATTTCGAGAGCTTGTAGTTGAAGGTCAAAAATATTTAACCCTACCTTAAGGAGAAATTATATGGCACCGGTTAAGAAAAAAGCTGCTTCAGCGTTTATGAAGCCAATGAATCTAAGCAAAGACTTAGAAGCAATTGTAGGCAAAGGTCCTATGCCACGCACACAAGTAGTTAAAAAAGTGTGGGATTATATCAAAAAACATAAGAGACAAGATGCTGTGAATAAGCGCTTGATCCTTCCAGATGAAAAACTAGCTAAAGTTATCGGCAAGAAAACTTTGGATATGTTCCAAATGACAAAAGCACTTTCTAAACACATCACTGCTTAAAAAAAAATTGAAATAGGGGTAAAATAATTTTTATCCCTATTTTTTTTTGTTTTATTATCCGCGTAAATTAATTTAATTTATAATTAAATTAGACCTCTGTAAAATACCAATTCCAGTTAGTTAAAAAAAAGTTGTTCTGTGGAATTAAAGGAAAAAGCAAGCCTTGTCTTACTTGCCGGTGGGCAAGGGCGCCGTTTAGGCACAAACACACCCAAGCAATGCTTAGAAGTGGGTGGCAAACCTTTAATGCGTTACGCTTTAGATCCCTTTTTAAATCATCCGCTCTTTAAGAAAAAAGTTGTGGTATGTGATCCTAAATACCGCAGCCTATTTGACGATCTGAAAAATAATGTGGATGTTAGTTTTGCTCTTCCTGGAAAAGAGCGCCAAGACTCGCTCTATCAAGGGTTATTAGCTCTTAGAGAGGATGAGGGAATTGTGTTTGTTCACGATGCTGCACGTCCATTTGTGGATTCAAAGTATTTTAACCTTCTTTATCATGAGGCTCTTTTGCATGGAGCTGCTGTATTAGCCATTCCAGCAGTTTCTACTCTCAAGCACCTTTCTGAAAGTCATTTGATTTCAAAAGCTTTAGATCGCTCTTCGATTTGGGAGATGCAAACTCCACAAGTGACCACTAAGATAAAACTGTTAAATGCCATTGAGATGGCACAAAAAAATGGTCTGCAAGTCACCGATGAAGCTTCTTTAATGGAGTTGATTGGTTGTCCTGTTAAAGTGGTTAGGGGAGATTCTTTGAATTTAAAAGTCACAACTCTTGAAGACTTAAAATTAGCTCAAGCTTTGGCTAAATATCATCTTGCATGAATAAGTATCGTATCAACATTGCCTATGATGGATCAGAGTATTGTGGTTGGCAAGTTCAACCCAATGCAAAATCTATTCAAAGTGAAATTGAAAATGTCTTAAAAACTATTTTGCAAGAGCCTATTAAAATTTGTGGCTCTGGCAGAACGGATCAAGGAGTGCATGCTAATGGGCAAGTGGCCCATTTTGAATCGCAAAAAGAGCTTGATTTGTCTAAAATATGCTTTGCGATGAACTGCATGTTGCCACAAGATATTCAGATTAGAGCGTTAGAAAAAGCTGAGGAGCATTTTCATGCTAGATATAGCGCTAAAGGTAAAATTTATCATTATCATTTTTGGACAGAGCCCCACATTCATCCAATCAATACGCGCAATCGATTACACCTTTCACAAAATTTTGATGTGAAACTCTTTAAAGCTGCATTGAACGAATTTATTGGAGAAAAAGATTACACCACCTTTGCAAATATTAGAGTATCCAATCTAGGTCCAATTGATGCTGTTAGAGAAATTTGGAGAATGGATCTTGTGGAGCAAGAGGGAGGATTTCGACTCGAGCTAGAAGGAAATGGTTTTTTATACAAGATGGTGCGCAATATTGTAGGAGTGCTGCTTGAAGTAGGATATAAAAAAAGATCCATCGAGAGTATTCCAGAGCTATTTAGGGCCAAAGATCGCAGAGTCATTGGAGTACCAGCTCCAGCGCATGCTCTTTTTTTACATGAAGTTCTTTATTAGAGTTTCAGTTATTTGATCGGTTGAAATATAATCACCTCAATGAATAATTTGATAAGTATTGAAAACAAAGTTGCTCTGTTTAAAGACAAACCCACTTTAATTAAAGAGGGGATGCATGGGCTTGAAAAAGAGAATCTAAGAGTCACTTCAAAAGGACTTTTATCAGATAAAGACCATCCTAAAGCATTAGGATCACCCTTAACTCATCCCAATTTAAATTTAGATTTTGCAGAAGCTCAACTTGAATTTGTCACAAAACCACATGAAAATATGGGGCAAGCTTTTCAAGAGCTTTTAATGCTTCATCAATTTGTTTATCAACAAATTGGAACAGAAAGCTTGTGGCCTCATAGTTGCCCTTGTCCCGTTGATGATATTCAATCCATTCGCTTGGCCACTTTTGCAGCAACCAAAGAAGGTCACCAAAAAGAAATTTATCGCAAAGGTTTAAGTTATCGCTATGGCAAAACCATGCAACTACTTTCAGGGATACACTACAGCTTTTCATTTTCACATCCTTTTTGGCAATTTTTGCACCAGTCACAACAAACAGATCTTCATTTACAAGCTTTTATTTCTGAGAGTTATTTAGGACTTTGCCGCAATTTTTTAAGATTAGGTTGGATTTGCAGTTATCTATTTGGAGCCACACCTTGTTTAGATCGCAGCTATTTCAATCACTTGGAAAAACCATTTGTCCCATTTTTAAATAAAAGTTGCATGGCCCCTTATGCGACTTCACTGCGAATGAGTAAATTGGGTTATCATAGCAAAGAGCAATCACAACTTTTTATCTCGTTAAATAGCTTGAAAGATCACATTCATGATTTAACTTATGCTTTAAAAACACCACACCCCTTCTTTCAAAAAATAGGGACATGGAAAGATGGTCAGCAACTTCAGTTAAATGAAAACTTTTTGCAACTTGAAGCCGAATACTATTCTCGTATTCGTCCCAAGCCACACCCTAATATTCAAGCAAGACCGATCGAGGCTTTGAAAAATGGAATTGGATATTTTGAAGTGCGCAATATCGACATCAACCCTTTTGAGCCAATGGGAATGGATTTAGAGATGCTCTATTTCTATCATCTTTTCTTTGTCTATTGTCTGTTTAAAGAAAGCCCTCTGCTGCTGCCCGATGAGGCTAAAGTTGTCTGTGAAAATCAAAATAGAACAGCACTATATGGAAGAAAAAAGAAGTTAGAGCTGATCTATAATCAAGAGCAGCCTATTTTAATCAAAGATTGGATGTCGCTTATTTTAAGTGAAATGGCCCCCATTGCAGCGCTGTTTGATCAAAGTGGTAAAGGGGATCGGTATACAAAAGCTCTAAATCTGCAAAAAAAGAAAGTGGCTGACTCTGATTTAACCCCGTCTGCTCAGCAGCTTCACTATATCACTAATAAAAAACAAGAATTTGGTGAGTTTGCTTTTGAAAAAGGACAAACCTATCGCCATTATTTTTTACAAAAAAATTTAATTTCATCTATGACCAAGCAATTTAAACAAACAGCACAAGACTCACTAAAACAAGCTAAAGATCTAGAAAATGAGCAAGCTCTTCTTTCTGGTTACGAAGACATGGAGCTATCCACTCAGATGATCATCCATGAAGCTTTTTTAAGAAAAATAGAAGTTGAAATTTTAGATCGAAAAGACAATTTCATCTGCCTACATCATCAAAAGAAGAAAATTTATTTAAAACAAGCAACGCTTACAGATAAAGATACGATTTTGAGTTATATGTTGATGCAAAATAAGTATGTCACGCAAAGAGTCTTAAAAGAAGAGAAGCTTGCGACCTCATATGGGACATTATTTACTGACGCGCAAGCTGCTGTAAAAGCTTACTCTCAATTTGAAAATAAGCAAGTGGTTGTCAAACCCAACACCGCTAATTATGGATTGGGTCTATTTTTTATCGACCCCAATCAAAAAGAGGAGTTTACAGTAGCTGCCAAGCAAATTGAAGCGATGGGAGATCAAATCCTTGTCGAAGATTTTTTTAAAGGAGAAGAGTATCGCTTTTTGGTGATTGATAAAAAAGTGGCTGCTGTTTGCAAAAGAGTGCCAGCTTATGTTGAGGGAGATGGGCATAAAACAATTGAAGAGCTAGTTGCACTGAAAAATAAGCATAAGAAAATAGGTCATCCTTTACAGAGAAAAATGGAGCTAGACAAAGAGGCTGAAAAATATCTTTCAGAACAAGGATTTCAAAAAGATAAAATTTTAGCAAAAGGGAAAGTGGCTTATATAAGAAAAAATAGTAACATCTCAACAGGTGGAGAGTCAGTGGATGCAACTGATGATGTGATCAAAGGTTATAAGCAAATTGCCGTGCATGCTGCAAAAGCAGTGAATGCCTCTTTTTGTGGAGTAGATATCTTGATTAAAGATATTAAAGAAAAGCCGACCAAAGACAATCATTTGATTATTGAATTAAATTATAATCCCGCTCTTTTTATCCATCGCTTCCCAGCAAAAGGGCAGCCTCGGATGGTTGAAAAGCAAGCTTTAGATTTTTTACTGAAGTAACTTGGCTATAGTGATATCTAAAAATGAAGGGACGTGCGTCACTTTTTTCTGTTCAATCAAATGTTCAACTTTAGGAGCAATGAAGGGATTTACAAGCACTGCGTGTGCCCTTGTTCCCAATAAAGCAGAAAGGCCTCTTGGAGAATCTTCAAACCCAATAATTTTATCTTCATCTAAGCCATGGCGCTCGATTGCTGTAAGATAGGGCTCTGGATGAGGTTTGGCTAGTTGATAATCTTCTCTTGTAATCCAATGTTTCAACGTTTGCAAAGCTTTGTGCTGGGGGCGAATAAATTCGACTTGTTCTTTTGGGGAGTGAGTGACTACGCAGCGTTTAATTTGATGCTGATCTAGAGCATGCAGAAGCTCTTCGACACCTGGCATTAATTCAATAGGAGTCTCTTTTAAAATTTCTAAATAGCACTGTTTCTTTTCTGTATATAAAGTGGACCAATCAGGCTGTTGAGCATAGAGTTGTGGTAATGTTTCAAAGAGTTTTACCCGAAGTTGCTTGGAGTCATAGTGTGCTGCTGTGCAAAAATCTTCGAAGCTCCAATTTAAATCAAAACCTCTTTTTTTACACATCCGCAGATAGGCTTGATAATGCAACTTCTCTGTGTTGACGAGTAGTCCATCAAAATCTAACAAGAAAAGTTGATATTCTTTGATCCAGTCCATATGATTTAAACTTTGTATAATAAAGTACCCTATTATATCGATGAAAATAGTTTTCCCACAACTCAATATCCAAGTTAAAAGCGGCATTCAAATTTTGTTTTTAATAGTGCTTGCGCTGCTGTGCTCTTGCACCAACAGCTTAGAAGAGACAGAGTACCAAAAAATTAGAGAGAGCAATAAAGTTATTAAAAAAATTCATCGCAAATCAGGCGATCATTTTTTAAGCCAAACGCTTGTAGCTAAAAGCTCTCCGAAGCTCTACC
>CAZJSX010000061.1:0-8655 GCA_964548845.1 uncultured bacterium
TAGGGGATAATACAAAGTTCTCTGGACATCAAGAACTTCGTCCAAAAGCTTTAAAAGCTTTTTTTGCAACTCACAGTTGGCAAAATTTGGCTATCTCATATCAAAGCCTTTTTTCTGATCCTTCAAACTTACAGTCATATTCAGAAAACTTAAGAGCGTTTAACGGGCTGCAATATATCTTCAATACTCCTACAGCTTTTTTAGATTTAATAGCAAATGGAACGATTGACCAGAAAGCAATAGAGACATTAAAAACACAGCAGGATATTTGGAAGAAAATTCATGCTGCTATCTGGATTGCTCATATGGAATATGTCTTAAAAGTTAAGCTACTAATTGATAAAACATCTCCAGAGTTTAGCAGTAAAGTTATTGCTAAATACCGAGATGCGTTTTCTCTCATTGAAAATGCACCTGATTTCGTAGTATTACATGCGACTGCGCTTTCTGCCTTACAAACACTCTTGATAGAATTTTTTGAACTTAAAATCAAACAAATTACATTAGATGCTAATCAAGAAGATAAAATTCTTGAAAATCTAAGTAGAAATTTTGCAAAAAAAACACTTTTTAATATTGATAAAGCTTTTATATTTCTAACCAGTCTATTAGATAAAAATTCTTTTTGATCTGCTCCCTAAAAAACGGTCCACTTAAAAATAGAGAAATCTCAAAATAAAAAGAGAAAAAATATAGAGATTTTTCGATGAAAGAAAGTAAATTTACAGAAGAGCAAATAGCATTTGCACTGAAACAAGCAGAAACAGGAACGCCGATAGCAGAGATTATTCGGCGCATGGGAGTCAAGTAATCTACATTTTACACTTGGAAGCAAAAATATGGTGGATTACTTCCCTCAGAAGTTAAAAAGCTCAGGCAATTAGAAGAGGAAAATATCCGTCTAAAAAGATTAGTGGCAGATCTTACTTTAGATAAACAGATGCTCCAGGATGTTGTTGCAAAAAAGTGGTAAGGCTGCATAAGACATCTGTAATAGTGAACTAGTGGCAAAAGCTGCAGAAAAAGTTAGAGAATTTGCATCAGATGCAGCAAGCACTGCTGGAAATGCAGCGGCTAATGCAGCAGAAGCAGCTGGCAATTTGGCTGCCAGTGCAGCAACCGCAGCAGGGGATGCTGCAAAAAAAGCAGCTAATGTAGTGGGCGGCATCCGTAACAATGAAGCATTGGCTTCAGTTAAAGAAGGTCTATCTAACGCTGCAAATGCGGCAAAAGACCAAGCGGCACATATAGCTCAAAAAGCCGCTGAAGGAACTGCTAATGTAGTAAATGATATCCGAAATAGTGAAGCAGTAGCTTCAGTTAAAGAAGGGCTATCTAATGCGGCAAGTAGCTTAAAAGAAGCCGCCAGTTCAGCAGCCAATAGCTTAAATGAAGCTGCGACAGAAGGACTTCAATCTGCAAAAGAAACTATTGAGGAATTAGTAGGTAGTTCAAAAGACACAAAAGTTCAAGCAAAGAAATAAAATCATGTTACATGAGAATTCATTTCTGATATTTAAGGGGTGAAGTTAACAAGATGGATCAATAGAAAAATTTGATCTTATTTTTTCTCTCTAACTTTTTGTAATTGAATGCTAGCTCTAGCAATCGTAATAGATTCACTGTATTCTGCAAATAGCTGATTTGACCGCAGAAACTTTCTTGGGATCTCTTTTAGGTTTAGCTTGAAATAAATGCGTCGTCTAGAAAACAAAATCAAAGCACTTTAGCAAGATTAAGTGTTCAATAGCCTTAAATAGATTTAATTTAGATCACATTCTCATCGGTATTGCATCTTGAATGTCTTCGTATAATTTAAAATCTGGCACAGCCATAGTATAAATAATATTTGCCCCTCGACCATGCTCAAAATTAGTTTTTCCACCATTGGAGATTTTAGGTGAATTGAAACTAAAAAACGAATTTGATTTTGGAATAAATGCTTTAAGATGCTGTAGCAGCTTATCAGGTACAGCCTTATCTGTTATAATTGCATAGGGAGTTGTGGTTGTGAATAAATACTGAGAGATTTCTTTGCGCTCTTCACATTGCAGGGGATTTAGTTCTAATTATAATTGATCTTTATGAATAATCCACTGTTTATGTTTATCATAAGACAATTGAGCCATTGTTTGAAAAGGCTCCAAAATATACTCATAAGTTTTGTATAACTTCTCTTCTTGAGGATTGGCAATAATTTGAATATGGTATGTTTGACCATTAAGATTGTAGCAGAAATATTTATTGGCAAATGTTGTTGAGTTAAATACATCTTGAATGACTTGATCTACTTCTGAATTTTTAATAGTTGAAGAATAAATATAATCATGACTTTTGGGACATAGAACATTCAATATCCTCATAAATTGCTTAAATTCCTTGCTTTCAATATTTGGCTCTGCGTATTTAAAGCTATGACTAATCAACTCACTTTTTTGCTCTGGTAGCAATTGCTGACATTCATTATTAATTCGCGATAGGTTATCTGCCAAAAGATCTGAATAATAATCAATAGCATAAAATGCGCTAATACTAAAGGGATTCAGATCATGATTAATCATAGATACATTTCGAGATTTTTCATTCGCTTTAACACCAACCACCTTTAGAACTGGTGTATCTAATGAATTTTGAAAAATGATGCAATCTGCGCTTTTTAATAAATTATCAGCGTAATTTCTATTAAAAGTTGGAAGATACAGCAAAGCTAAGCTTGCCATATAACATAAACCAGAAAAAATGGACTGAAGCTCATCTATTCGGAAAGTATGATCTGTAAAATGTCTAAATGGAAAGTAACTTCCCAAACAGGCCAACCCAATAGTTGAGATAATAGAGAAAGCATTCTTTGGAGATAAAAACGAAGACAATTTATATTCAGCAATATACTTCAATGCTGCTAAGCTCCTTAATTGATTAGTAGCAATCATCTCAAATGAGGACGAACAATCATTCTTCAACATTGAGTTAAGGTACATCATCTCGCTGTTTAAGTTGTTTAAGACTATTTGATCTTTTTTGTCAGAAGTATCCCCGAATGTCCAACCATCATAGATGTCTTGCATTTTTTCAGCTTTGAAAACGACATCAAAATTGTAATCATAAATATTTTTTGTAACTCTTTTTTGCTCATCTGTTTTGCATAAGCCAACAGTTTTAGAAGAATTCGATTGTTGCAAAAAATTATTAACAAGACTTGGGTTTTGCTCTGCAATATTAAGTGACATTGTTGATTCCTTAAAAATTTTACATAAAGAATATCAAAACATCATCTTATGTTCAAAGAGCTATTTGGGGAGGCAAAACATAGTTGACTTAACATCTGAATCTGATAAAGATCTCGATATGCTCATCAAATCTAAATTTAGCCTATCGTGCAATCTTTATCTTTATCCTGCCTGCCTGGCTTACTTTGACCACCACTTGATTGTCCACTTACAGAGGAGGCATTTTGACTGGCAGTTGTGTTTGGAGGATTCATTTGTTCCGTGATTTGTTTAGAAAAAGCAGCCATCCTTTGTGCTGCTGCTTTAATGTCTGCTAATTCTGCATCTGATGTTTGTTGTCTTGTTTGATTTGAAGGTCTAGTAGTCCCGCGCGCGCTATGTGCTGCTTCTATACCTGCATATAGCTGACTTATGGGCTGCCGGACTATAGTTTGTCTGGATGAGGGCTGAGCACTTGCTCTACTAGATGCTCTTGCGGTACTACTGGCAGCGCTAACTCTAGCAGCTGGAGCAGCTGGAGTTTCACTGGCTTGAGAAAGTGTAAATCCTGCAAGATCTACTAATTTCTTTAGAGCATCTAAAGTTTCAGGCATAGGAAACTGATGATCACGAAAGCCGTCATAAAACCCTCTTAAAGAACTTAATTTATCAAAATCCTTAGGTACAACCGTTATTTGATTTCCTATAATAGAGAGGATTCTTAAATTTACCAGTCGGACAATTGTTGCTGGCAAAAAGCTTAATTGATTTCGAACGACATCAAGCCCTAGTAAGCTACAAAGGTTACCAATGCTAGGGGGTAAAGTTTCTAGTTCATTGTCACTAAGCTTGAGAAGGGTTAACTCTCTAAGATCGCCTAGAGCTCTGGGTAAGTATTGCAGTTGATTCTTACTTACATCCAATTGTTTTAATTGACCCATTTTGCAAATGCTATCTGGTAGTGATAGAAGACGATTCTGATCCAGTAAAAGATGTGCCATCTTGGTAAATCTATCAAAAACATCCGGTAAAGCCTCTAATTGGTTTTCACTAAGAACGATCCCTTGTAAATTCACAAGATCGGCAATATTGGCTGGTAACGTCTTTAAGCGATTTTTTTGAAGATAGATCCCCCATAAATTGGTAAGTCTATGGATACTTTTTGGTAAAGATTCTAACTGATTATGCGCAAGATTTAGTGTCACTAAGTTTGTAAGATTTCCAAAGCTTTCCGGCAACAATTTTAATAGATTTTCGCTTAAATCAAGTCCCGCATGAAAAGGGTTATAAAAGCGTGGGTCTTTAGGTTTTCCAAGATTGATGAGTCTGCCAATACTTTCTGGCAATTCTTGCAGTTTATTCTTACTAAGGTCGAGTCTGACTAAATTTATAAGTTCACCTATGCTATCTGGCAAGATAGTCAGCTGATTTTCACAAAGGTTAAGCTTTGTTAATTTTAGAAGTGCCCCAATAGTTGGAGGTAGCAATTTCAATTGATTATTGCTCAAATCCATTTCTTCTAGCGCAGTCAAATCACCAATACAATCAGGTAATGTAGTTAAACCCAGGTTTTTTAAATTAAGATTTGATTCTTTCTTTATGAAACAAGTTAAGATACGTCCGCGAGCTGCTTTTCGACCATGAACTTCTGCCTCACTTAGGCTTTGCTCTTGAGACCATGAAGCCAAATTATTTTTCATTGCTTCAGGCACCAACTTTTCCAAATCTGTTATTTGTAATCGACCATCTTCGACTGTAATACTTAAACGGGCCCAACTAGGAAAATTTTTATCCTTTCTTTCTTTTATTAGAGCCAAAATACGCCTCTCTTCTACTGGAGGGAGCTTATTGCCACTCAAATCAATCTCACGCAATTGAGTCAGCTGATCGAAATTTTTAGGAAGTGAGGTTAACAAATTTCCATCAAGACTCAGCCTTACCAATTGAGTAAGCTCACAAAAACTGTCAGGTAGCTCGAGAGGTGTTCTTCGACTTCCACCTCTTAAATTTAGCTCTGTCAAACTAGTGAGTTTGCCAAAACCTGGCGGAAGAAATATCAAAGAATTTGTCTCTAACTTCAATTGGATTAAGCTTGTAAGCTCGCAAAAACTATCAGGAAGAGTTTCTAACGGGGTAGGTGATAGATTCAAAATTTTCAACTTAGTAAGTTTGCCAAAACTTGCAGGAAGAGTTTTTATGTTACTCCAACTAAGATCTAGAGAAGTTAAGTGGGTAAGATCGCCTATGCAATTTGGCAAAGAGGTTATATTTAAATTGTTCAATTTAAGAGTAGGATCATTATTTTGAACGCAAGTCAATATTCTAGTCATGGCTATATGCCGGGCAGTAGATTCTTGCTCGCTTAAACCATCTACTTTACTCCATTGTTCTAATTGGCTCTTCAAGTCGGTAGAAGACAAAGTTTGCAAAGGGTAGACAACAAAAGATTGTTCTTTGACTTTTAGGTTTAGAGCAATTTCTTTAGCTAGGCTTTGCAAGGGAGATTGATTCTTTTCTGAATTAAAATTATTCCAACCACATTTGCTCATAAATAAAGAGAGATAATTTACAACAACTTTTGTTAAAGCATCAAATAGATCTGAGTTCAAAATTAAAATGTTACCCCGGCTGTAGGGTTTACCTGGTCCATGCGGGGGAGGAGGGATATCAAAAAATGTAAATCCCTCATTTGTGCCAGAGTGGGCAGCTTGAGAAATTAACGAAGAAAAGTTGAATGTTTCTAAAAGTGTAGTGTTATTTTGAATCGCAGACATTTAAAACCCTTAAATTTTAGGATATTATCACAAAAAATTCAGTTTAAGCCAAGGCATTAAGTGATGTTTAAATAAGAAAATTATTGTTAAATCAACAACCCATATATGAGAGTCTAAATGGTTTTTTCAGCACAGGGGAGAGTCGTTTTCCTCTTCTGCATCAGTTGAACAATTAGAAGACTCCTCATCCGTATCTCGAATGTAGTATTGTCTTGTAAAACTATAACCTCGATCGGGATTTGAAAAATATCCCATCGTATATCCAGATCCGCGTCTTCCTGTGGGCAATTCAAAGGGCCGTTTAATAAATATAAATTCCCTTTGAACTGAAGCTGATTCCGCTGCTTGATTGAAGCCAGTAATTTCATGTTCATAACCGGGATATCTCTCAGCCCCAAAAGGTCTTTTTGCGTATAAGCAGTAATTATTTGTTACAGCTGCTCCTCGTATATCATAAATCACACCTTGATAAAAGGCCTCAGCACCTGGCGGTTGAGCTAAAGTGATATGAATTCGATCACCAGGTTGCTGCATATAAGAAGATGAGGTAAAAAAATCACGAATAAGTTTAGGAAGAGTTTGTGCAAAAAAGTTACTTCGATTATGAGGGCAATTCCAATGAATTCGGCTAAACCTTTTACCTTGAATTGAAGGGTGATCGCTTAAATGAATCTTTGCAGCATCTAGCCCTAAAATGATAGTCACACCCAGATCTTGAAGTTTTTTTATACGCTGACAGAATTCACTGCAAAAAAAATTTACTTCTGGATACTGAACCAGTTTTTCTCCATCTTTAACAAACAAATTCGCAAGGCCTGAGCAAAGAGCTATTTCTGCTTCTTTTGTTTGCTTTATTTCATCGCAGTAAGTGCATTCCTCAGAAGAGCGGCCGAAAGTATTCAACTCAGATGCCACAATTGATCTTGCAAGATTTGGATGGGTAGCTGAGTGCTTACGTATATACGCCTCTGTCCACTTAAATCCTGCTTCACCTACAATCAAACGAGTGGAATGATTTCCTGAACATGCAAACATACTTTTGGATTTCTACAGATTTAGATTATTGATTTGAAAGCAATTTAAGTTTTTTGAATACTGGCGTAACATGAAGAAGAATTCTAAATCATTGATTCAAATTTGAAAATATATTTGTGAGTCAAAAAGATAGAAAAAAACTGTGTTAGGGGAGTCTTTAAGATCTTTATTAGATAATTTTAAAAGTGTTAAATTGTCAAATCTACAAAAAAGAAAAATAATCGAAATTTGTTTTGAATAGTAACG
Organism: uncultured bacterium; assembly: GCA_964548845.1. GTDB lineage: Bacteria > Chlamydiota > Chlamydiia > Chlamydiales > JAAZZY01 > CAZJSX01. The sequence continues at coordinate 7,262 of CAZJSX010000061.1, forward strand.
GAAATCACAAAATCTTAAAATATAGCCTAATTATAGGATCAAACCCGACCCTAATTGGTTAGGTGATTTTTTTAAAATTATAAAATAGGTATACCTTTTCAAATGTCAGAGCTAACTATTCTACGCGATAATAATCCTTATATAGATTCACAACTCGTTGAGCAGCCGCTGTATTGCTCGATTACTCAAACAACGAACTCATTTCTATCTTCAGCATTATCTCATACCGCTTCTGTTATTGCCTATGTCGGTGAAAAATTGGGTTCATACAACGTTATCCCCAAAACTATTCTTACATGTTCTGCTTATCACGTTTTGACAGGATTGTTATATACAGATTACAGCTCCCTTATAGATCGGGTAGGTCGTTTGAAATTCAATTCAATGACAGCGGCATTTGTTTCCAGTTTAGTTTATAAAGTGAATCCAGATGAAGTTTCGCCTTTATTGTCAGGAGTTATTTTAGCAAAAGCCTTTTTGCTAGCGAAACAAAATCCTCGTTTATATCTCCCGATATATGTTTCAGCCTATGCTTACAATCGCTTATCTAGTCATTGTGACGTGCCTTCCTTTTTAGAATCAAAATTAAATACGAGCTTTTTTGCAGTTAGTACTCGTAATTTAAGCGAACCTCAAAAACTTATTAGTCGTATACTGAGCTATGGCCAAGACCCTTTATTTTATCAATCAATAGCTTACCTTTTGGCTAATCCAAAAACTCCCTCAATAGCCGTTAAAGACGACAATGTTTACTTAGTCACTTGGTTTTTGTATGATTTGATTCTTTTGAAAATGATTAGTGGTGAATCAAAATTGTTGGAAATTTTAAATAGCCCAAATTCTCAAGAAAATCAAAAAGATACTGTTAAAAAGGTCTTAGAGTTAAGTGAGGTAATTCCTCCATTAGTCATTGATCTTTACCGAGAGAAATTAATAGAACATTTTCGAGATGAAATTAAGACATTTACTTCTTTCTTACCTGGGCGTTACGCTGAGAATAGTATAAAAGAGTTTAACGATTACATTAAGATACTAGAAACAGCCAAACACGCTTCTTAGTACTGTCTTTTAGAAGAAGCCTGGTAATTCCAAAATAATTGGTATTTTCAACCAAAAACCTCTTTTGTGCCGTTATTCGATATTGACTTTTTAACTGAAATTGCTGAATTTATATTGAATGTTTTACTTATTTAACAGGTTTTATAAGTGTCTTTCTTTTTCCATTTAGCTCCGATCTCTTCTGCGAATTCTTATCTTGAAGGGCTTTATAATAGGATTTTTGGACCCAAGAACGTCAATGAAGAAAATGAACTTGATTTAGAGGTTCAATCTAAAACAAGAGATCTAACTAGTGCACTTCCAGATGAACTTATGCTACACATATTTTCTTACCT
>CAZJSX010000062.1:0-8543 GCA_964548845.1 uncultured bacterium
ATGTAGTGGTATTGCGATAGGATATCCCTTTTTATTTGCTTTTTCTGCCGATGAAATTCCTGAATTTTCAATTCATGTTGACGAAATTGAAAATGAAGTTTGTAGATATCTTGCAGCTTTAGAGAAAAGTCGCAATGAAGTTACGCTTTTACAAAATCAGCTTGAAATTGATGGGGCTTCTGAAGCGGTTTTAATTTTAGAGACACATCTGCAGATTATGAAAGATGATCTAATTGCCAAAGAGATGACAAATTGGATTCGAATTAAAAAGAAGAATGCTGAATTTATTTTTCATAGTTTTATGAATGATTATGAGAAAAAACTTTCGGGATTATCTGAAGAGATGTTTAGAGAAAAAATGCGCGATGTTCGCGATATTTCAATGAGAATTATTCGAAATCTCAAAAGATCAGCTAATCTATCATTAGCAGAAATTCCTCTTCATTCGGTTGTTTTTGCTGAAGATCTAGTCCCTTCAGAAACAGCAGAAGCTAAAAAGACTCACGTTTGTGCTTTTGTAACAGAATCTGGTGGTAAAACATCACATGCAGCCATTATTGCTAGAGGGAAAGGAATCCCATATGTCTCCAACGTTTCGCTGCGAGGAGTGCATATTAATAGGCAAGAGGTTGTGATTGTTGATGGTCGTAGAGGAGAAGTGATTATTCATCCGACCAAAGAGACTCTCTTGGAGTATCAATCAATCCAAGATCAGATCTATGGATATATTCAATCACTTAACTTAAAAGCGACTTTAAAAGCAGAGACACTTGATGGCTTTGCAATTAAAATCACAGCCAATATTGAGCTGACTGATGAAATTGAACTGATGCATCATTATAAGGGGGATGGAGTTGGTTTATTTCGTTCAGAATATTTATGTCTGTCTCGAAAAGAATTTCCGTCTGAGCAAGAGCAATTAAATATTTATCAAAAGATGGTTTTAAAAGCAGAAGGATTACCTGTCACTATCCGAATTTTTGATGTTGGCGGAGATAAATATCACGAGTTATTGAAGCATAAAGAGGCTAACCCCTTTTTAGGTTGTAGAGCTTTGCGATACTTGTTGCAAAATCCCGAGGTTCTAAAAACACAATTTTTGGCTATATTGAAAGCGAGTGCTTTTGGACCAGTGAAAATTTTACTTCCAATGGTGACGAATGTCTCTGAACTCAAAGAAACTAAAAAAATTCTCTTAGAACAAATGGCGCTATTGGATCAAACAAAAACTCCTTATGATCGGCATATCGAATTGGGATGTATGATTGAAGTACCTTCAGCTGCCATCACTTGTGACGAGCTTGCGAAAAACTGCGATTTCCTCTCGATTGGGACGAATGATTTAGTTCAGTATACTCTAGCAGTAGATCGTGGCAACCCCATGATGAACTATCTTTATAATCCGGCAGATTTGAGTGTTTTAAGATTAATAAAAATAGTCGTGTCTGAGGCTAAAAAAAATAATATTCCGGTTTCAGTTTGTGGAGAAATTGCAGCTGACCCACGTTTTATTGCCCTTTTACTAGGGCTTGGTGTCCATGAACTTTCTTGCGCTGCCCGTTTAATCCCTGTTATCAAAAATGCTGTGAGACAAACGAGCATGAAGTTAGCTTGCAAATTAGCTGATGATGTCCTTGGAATGTCTACATCGGAAGAAATTAATGATAGATTAGGCCAAGAGTATCAGATGATTGTTCCACAAAATCTCTACCCAAGAACAAAAAACTAAAACCTAGTTTTTCCACATATCAAATAGAGGGGAACCTGAAAATTGCGATTCTTCTTCTTTGAGTTTTGAGCACGCTTGTTGATAAGCGCTGCGAATAAGGTCTTCTAAACCATCTTGATCGTTAGGGTCAATGCACTCTTTTTTGATCTTAATATCGACCATCTCATACTCACCATTTAAGGTGATTGTGACTAAATCTTGACCGCTTGTCCCTGTGACCAACTTATTTTTCAAATCTTCTTGGACTTGCATTAGCTGCTGCTGCAGAGCTTGCATTTGTTTTTTTTGCTTCTTAAAACCGCTACCCATGGCTTTCCTTCTTTTTAAAAGATCCCTCTAGTTCAACAGCTGCGAACTGTATAAGTGTATTGTAGCATTTTTTTGGATTTTCTGCACTAGCCTCTTTTGAGGGTGCCACTTGAGGAGCTACAGGGGGTACAGGAGGGGCTTTTTGGACCTTTTCTATAGGCTTTGGAGCTGCTTTGGGGCTAGGTGACTCTTGTATAAGCGGGGGTGTTTCTTTATAAGTATCTGGTTTTAAGTTATTTGATGTTATGCTGGCTTTAAGGGCATCGAGTTGCTCCATGAGGCTTTGTACTGAAACTCTTTGATGAGACCGAACAATCTGGATTAAAAGATTTTCAATCATAATAGGCTTTGAGAGGGCAAATCTGATTTTATTTTGAGTCTCTAAAATCAAATCAATGATATGCAAGCACTGCTCATAGGAGTAAAAATGGCTCGATTTTTCATAATCTGCCCATTCTTGTTTGCTCACAGTTAAACAACTAGGATTTCCCTTAAAGACTTTAATATAGAGAATTTGTCTAAAATGATCGGCCATTGTATCTAAAAAGCAACTGATGTTTTTGCCCGAGTCAATAATTGATTTTGCAAATGTTAAAGCAAAAGAGAGATTGCCCTCTGATCCTTTTTGATCGAATTCAAAGAGTTGGCTTTTAGGAAAAAGACCTAAAAAATGAGATACTTTATCTTGTGACAGTTGCCCTTTACAGTAGGAGATCAATTGTTCAGTTAAAACAAGGGCATCTCTAAGTGAGCCATTTGCTCTTTGAGCAATCAAGTAAGGAGATTCTAAATCACAGCTGGCTTGTTGGCTTTTAATGCAATCAGAGAGGTGCTGGGCAATTTCTTGTACAGTTAAAGGCTCTAAATAAAAGCACTGACATCTACTTAAAATAGTCGTTGGTATTTTATGAGGCTCTGTTGTCGCAAATAAGAATTTTACTTTAGAGGGAGGTTCTTCTAGAGTTTTAAGTAAAGCGTTAAAGGCCTCTTTAGTCAACATGTGAACTTCATCGAGAATATAAATTTTGTATTTGCCAGCATCAACTGCAAATCCAACAGATTCATTGATTTGCCTGATATCATCAATCCCTCTATTTGAGGCTCCATCAATTTCAATGACGTTCAAGGCATTAGAGTTTGCAATTTCTAAACAAGAAGAGCATTGATTGCAAGGTTCTCCATCTAAAGGATTATCGCAGTTTAAGACTTTGGCAAAAAGACGGGCCAATGTTGTTTTCCCAATTCCATGAGAACCACAAAATAAATAGGCATGTCCCAGCCTTTTTAACTGGTAGGCATTTTTTAGAGTCGTCTTGATTTTTTCTTGACCGATGACATCTTTAAATTGTTGAGGGCGCATAGTGCGGGCCAAAACTTTATAATCTGCTACTTTTGACATGGGGATAAAGGGGGTTATATTGCACAAAAAGGGGAAAAGTATCTCAATAAAAATAAAAAAGCAAGGGGACAAATAGAATCATCTAAAGCCCTTGTTGCGACATTGCTAAAAAAAGTTTATTAATATAATGAAGAGGATGGTAAAAGAAAGAAAATGACAAGATGATAAAAAAAACAAGATAATTTTTTGGCAATTTGATAAACTATGTGCTGTTTTTATGAGAAAAATATAAAAAACCTTCATTTTACAAGGAGAAAGGGTAGTGGATTTGACTGGTGAGAAGAAATCTACAATCATGTTAGCCAGAGAACAGGGTTTTTTTGATCGAAGCAAAACCATTAGGCTGATTATTTTTTTGATTTTCGGAGCCTGTCTTTTTATTTTCTTGCATTTTCGCGAGGTCAGCGTCGGTGCTTTAGAACTCAACCACATTGCAAAGAACTACGTAATCTCTCAGATAGACTTCTCATTTCCTGACGAAGAAGCCACCATTTTATTGCGTCAGCGGGCGATTAAAGATGTCGATAAAATTTATAGATTAGATCCCGCTCAGATCACTATGATGAGAGATAAGCTCGAGCAAGAGCTTTTATCTAACTATCAATGGAGAAAAGACACTAAAGATGCTTCATTAGATCAAATGATGTTGGCATTAGATTTATTAGAAAACAGTCTGATGATGGCTCATTTTACCAACAGTCAGACGATTGCAAAAATCCACGAAGCCGATCTTCCAGCTCAAAACTACTATCAATATCTTCCTGATAATAACCCTGCAACTCAGTCTCTTTATATTCCTAATGACATATGGGCACAAATTGAATTCCACACTTTTGCCAATAGCTCCATGAGCATTCCTGTGGTTGAATATATTATCCATTTTTTTGCTTCTCATAATTGGAAATTAATTCCAGATACTAAAGCACAAAATCTACTCAAAAGAGTTTTACAAAAAAATATTCCTCAGCAGTATACCTCTGTAAAATCAGGCGATAACATTATCAATCAGGGTGAAAAAGTGACAAGCCGTCATTTAACAATGATGCAGTCGATGAAACAAGCGTTAAATCAATATCGCAATCTTTGGAATCCTTTTGCTCTAGCTGGAAGTATTTTGATGACTTTAATTTTAGTTGCGATCTACTGGCTCTACTTTAAGATCTCTCACCAAGATATTTTAAATTCCAATCGCTTCCTCTCTCTTTTAATCACCATTATTATTTTAACTTTAGCTTTAGCAAAACTGACTGAGGCTTTTTTAATTATGAATGGTCATCATCTCATTGAAGATATTGGCTATCCTATTTTTATCCCTTTTGCCACCATTTTATTTTGCTCTCTTTTAAATGAAAAGGTAGCCCTTTTCTCTAGCGTCTTTTTAGCAATCATTATGTCGATGACTTTAGTGGTTGATCAAGTTGGCTTTTTGGTTGTCAATTTAACCACAATGATGGTAGTTCTGGCAGCCTCTAGGCATATGAGTAAGCGCAAAGCTGTTTTTTGGGTGATGTTTAAAACATGGATTGCCAGCATCATTGTTATAGGAGCCTATTACTTTTATGACAACAATGCCTTTGCGCCTACTTTAGTTGCAGATTTAATCTCATCATTTGTCTTTTTACTCATCACAGCTATTTTAGTTGCAGGTTTGCTCCCTTTACTAGAGTCCACATTCCATATTCTAACTGACATTATTTTAATGGAATATATGGATCCAAGTAATGAGCTATTACAGCGGCTAGCCATAGAGGCTCCGGGTACTTATCAGCACTCCATTATTGTCGGCTATTTAGCCGAAGCAGCTGCTCGGGAAATCGGGGCTAATAGTTTATTTTGTAGGGTCTCGACACTCTATCACGATATTGGCAAGCTCTCTCATCCACAGTATTTCACAGAAAATCAGCAAAGGGGAGTGGACATGCACCAATTGCTCACACCCAATGAGTCTGCCCATGTCATCATCGATCACGTAAGTGATGGGGTGACTATGGCCAGAAAAGCCAATTTACCAGAGCCATTTATTGACATCATTAAAGAGCATCATGGAACAACGCTTGTGTACTTTTTTTATCACAAGCAATGCGAGCTTTTAAAAGACAAAGCTAAAGTAGAAGTGTCGCAATTTCGCTATAGCGGTCCAAAACCCAGATCTAAAGAATCCGCAATTATCATGATCGCTGACACTTTAGAAGCAGCTTCTCGCTCGCTAGATGAGTTAGATGAAAATACAATTACAAAGCTAGTTGATGAGATCATTTATCAAAAATCTAAAGACCGTCAATTTGAAGAGTGTTCCCTCTCTTTTGAAGAGTTGGGCAAAGTGAGAAAAGCGATGATTAAAACGCTCACTGCAGCTGTTCACTCTAGAATCAAATATCCCAAACCAGAAGCTCTTGCCGAATCAGGTTAAGATATTCCAGTTCATTTCATTAAAATAAAATCAAGATTCTCTTCCGTTTTTCTGCTTGCGTGTTTATATTGGTATAAAAATTTTTTTTCTTGGAGGAAAAATGGTATACGGAGTTAGTAATCCAACTTTTGTTGGAACAAATATAGATGCTTCATGGTTAACAGATAACACTCAAGCACTTCAAACTGGTTTAGAAAATAATCAACCAGCACATCTAGTTACAACAAGTTTGCTCTGTGGAGCTTTAGCTGCACAAGGAAAAAATGCACTCGAACGTGTGGCTCTTTTTGTTAAGTGTCAAATTTTTGTTAATGGTGCTCTTATTCTACCTTCGTTTTTTCAAGGTATTGCAGTTGATCCAAAAATGGGAACTCTTTTGAAGACAGCTGATACAGTTTATCAAAATATAGCAGTTACCCCTTTTGTCACTACTAAAGATAAAGTTATTTCAGGTGCCACTTGGGTTGCAGATAAAGGTTATAAATTGAACAATTTTGTGATGACTACTTTATCTCCTTTAGTCCCTTCTTCTACAATTTTTGCGATGTTTAAAGCCTCAAGAGCCTCTAAATCTGATGGACTAGCTACTAAATATGTATTAACTCCTATAGTTGCTGGGATTTTTACTAATTTTGTTCTTGCGGTTCCTGGTATATTAAAAGACACTTTTGGGACGCCTGATTTAGAAAGTAAATCTGCTTTTGGACAAAGTGTTGCTAGTTTAGCAAATGCTTGGACAAACACAGGTCGCATGATTGTTGATTGTACAAACTATCTAGTAGAAGGTGCTCAATCTACATGGAAAAGAATGAGAGCGTAGTTGTCGTTTCTTAAAATTTTATGATTTAAAACACAGGGCTTCTATTTTGAAGTTCTGTGTTTTTTTTATGACTTAAAATTTTGGGGAATTATTAGTGTAGATCAAATATATTGGTATGCCCTCAAGCGAGGCTCTCTTAAACGAGTTCTAAGTGTTTATTAGAGATTTTTATCCATCCCTGAGAATTATCATAGTGACAAACATCAACACTTAAGTTTTGTTCAGTTAAATTCATCAAATGAAAACATCCATTGTCTGTTAGAGTGAGACTGCCACTATTTAAAATGACTGGTTGGTGGGCCATGATTAAAGATTTGTGGGTGTGGCCACAAAGATAGAGCTTGATGTTTCTATATTTTTCTATCAGTTGTTTTAATTGCTCACGCCTGACTAACTGCTTTCGTTTTGCAAGAGGCGTTTGTGTGACAATAGGGAAGTGATTGACCACAATTAAAGGTTGCGCCTCTGGGATGCTACTCAATAAGCTTTCGAGTTTTTCTTCTAGCTTTTTTGAAAATAGCCCTTGAGAAGACCAAAAAGGTGTTGGACAAGTCGTATCTAAGCCAATCCATTTAAAACCTTCACCAAAATCTTCACAGATGAAACCATCTTCTTTATAAGAGCCTTCAATTGCAAATTCGGTGAAAAATTTTTTAGTCACTGCAGCGGATTTATTATAGTGATCGTGATTGCCAGGAACTATAAAAACTTTGAAGTTTTGCTCGCGTAAGCGACTTAAAAACTCTCTAGCATCTGCATATTCATGTTGGTTAGAGGTCGTTGTAAAATCCCCTGAGATAATGATATGTGTAACTTGCTGATCTTTTAAAAAGGGGATGAGCTTTTCAAGCTTTTGAGCAAAGCCATTTCTTTTGCGATTGATGATAGAATTGATGGTTCCTAAAATATTTTTAGAAAAGAAATTCTCAAAAGTAAGTTCGCATTTGAAAAAATGGATATCTGATAGATGGGCAATTCTCATTGAATCTCTTATGAAAATATTCAAGTTATATCAAAGATAGAAAAAAAACAAATTTTTTCTCTTTGAATAAGAAAATACCCAAATGAATGAAAAATTTCATTTGGGCATTTATTATCTTTTTAGAGGCTATTTGCTCTCTTGATCTTCAGGTGCATTACCAATTAAAGCTTCTGAAATCAATACGATTCCAGCAACAGACACTGCATGAGATAGAGCAGAGATCACAACTACAGATGGATCTACAACACCACTTTTAACTAGATCTTCAACTTTTTGTGAGATCATGTTAAAGCCAAAATGTTCTTTTGCTTTTAAAACTTCATCGACAATAACAGCTCCATCAAGTCCAGCATTCATTGCAAGTTGTTTGATTGGAGTTTCACAAGCCTTGTATACAATTTTAGCGCCGAGCATTTCATCTTCTGTTAGCTCTAGGGAGTCAATAACATGACGCGCTCTAATTAAGGCAACTCCACCGCCAGGAACGATCCCTTCTTTTAAAGCAGCTTTTGTTGAATTTAAACTATCTTCAAATAGTTGCTTTTTCTGTTTCATTTCAGGCTCTGTAGCAGCACCTACGCGAATGACAGCAACACCACCAGAGAGCTTAGCTTTACGCTCTTCAAGTTTCTCGATATCGTAGACACCAGAGGTGTTTTTAATTTCATTATCAATTTGTTTAATTCTTGATTGAATCTCTTTTTTAGATCCAGAACCGCCGACAATTGTAGTGTCATCTTTTGTGATAGTTACTTTATCACAAGAGCCTAGTACATGAGTTGTGGCTTCTTTTAAGTTTAGACCCACTTCTTCGCTAACAACAGTTGCTCCTGTTAAAGTGGCAATATCTTGCAGCATGCCTTTTTTGCGATCTCCAAAACCTGGAGCTTTGAC
>CAZJSX010000063.1:0-8523 GCA_964548845.1 uncultured bacterium
GATGTCTCTGAATAAGAGAATATGGGTCTTTGTGTCAAAAATTTAAACGAAGCTTGGTTAGGGATAGAGGCTGTTGCTCGATCATCCTTAATAAACGCAGGGTTGTTGGTTTTAGGGATTACGCTATAGGTATCATCACTTGGCATTTTGTAGATCCCACAGGAAGAAAGTAAAAAAACTAACGCCAGACAAGATGTAATAATAAATGTTTTCATGAGTATTATTTTACTTTTTGTCTGAAATTCTTTTCACTAAGCTTTTTCTGTAAAATCTCGAAAAATGAACTTTTATTAGGTTTGACAGAAGGTTCTATAGTTAGATTTTTTTCTAATGCATCGCATTCAGCAATTACGTGCACTCCGCCACTTGCTGAATCTCCAATGAGATACTGCTTTTGATAGACCTCGACAAGATATAACATCGATTTTTGAGACAAGTTACGTCTTTCAATTAACTTGATAATATTATTTTCATTAATAGTCTTTACTCGGCTATTCAAAAAGTTTCTAAGTAGCCATGCTATGACAAGAACGACACCTAAAATAATACCCAAGACAACCATCATTCGGATAAATTCTTTCCAATAGCTAAGTTCGACATTAGAGTCACTCTCATCGTCGAAAATCATAACTTCTTGTGAGTCAGTTGGGGTCTCGATAAGGCTTTCTTGATTGTTGACTAAATCAACAGAGTCAGCTGACGCATTCTTAGGCATGATGGTCAATGAAAATAGGAGCAAGAAGATATAAAAGAATTTTTTAGTCACAACATTCACCAAAGAAAAGAGCATTAAAATCATTAAAAGCTTATCATAGCTTGATATTGCATTATTACAAATTAATTTTTTAGATATGACTATTACTCCAAAGAAAGGTTGGGTTTGCTTAGATATAGATGGAACAATCACAACAGAAATCTTATCGATTCCTAAAGAGACTTTAAATTATTTAACAAAGCTATCAAAAGATTGGCAAATTGTTTTTGTCACTGGGCGCACTTTTAATCTGGCAGTAAGACCATTAGCTGCTTTTCATGAGCCGTATTATTTAGTAGTACAAAACGGCGCTAGTTCATTTGAAATGCCTGCAAGTAAATTGCTTAGAAAGAAATACATTTCAGTAGAGATACTTTGTAAGTTGCAAGAGATCGTTGAAAAGAGTGGGCACGATTTAGTCTTTTTTAGCGGCTGGGAAAACAAAGAAATATGTTATTATCGACCGAGCAAACATAAACCAGAAGTTCAAGAGCATTTTAGGCAATCATTAACCAAACTGGCAAATGTTTGGCAGGTAGTATCTTCTTTTAAAGACTTACCTATTGAAGAAGTTCCCTATGCTAAAGTGTATGGTTTCAAAAAAGATTTAGAAGAGTTAGAGAAGAGTTTACAGCTAATTCCAGAGATTAAAACACACGTTGTTACAGATAGTGTAAATCCTAAATTTTCAATTATTCAGATCATGAGGCATGATGTCGATAAAGGGGTTGCTGTTTTGGATTTGATGGAAAATAGTGTGTTGCCATCACCTATTATTGCTGCTGGAAATGATTATAATGACCAAGCACTTTTGCAAATTGCCGATATCAAAATTGCTATGCCAGATTCTCCTAAATGCATGCTTGATATAGCGACAATTATTGCCCCACTTGTCGAAGAGCAAGGGGTTATTGCAGCCTTAGAAACAGCCATACGTATGTTAGAGCCAAAAAAATATGATTGATCCTAAAAAAGAATTATTAGCCGTTTTAGAAACTGCTGAAAAATTTGTAAGCCCACAAACCCATTTCTTTCATTTAAATTATAGCGAAAGACCCTTCATCAAAGGGGATGGGATTGCCCTGTATCACAATTTTCTTTTTGTATATGCCCTTTTAAAAAATAAAGAACGAGAGACCATCGAAAGAGCAATTGATTTACTGCAGAAGCTTCTTTATTTTCAAGTTTTAGAAGGGGCTAATCGAGGGAACTTTCCACGCTATATCCATGAGTATCCTTTTGTTGAAAGGCAATTTGAAGTCGTCGATGTTTTGCTCCCTCTTTACTGGATATATCATGAATTTGGTCACATTTTAAACCAAGAGCTCGCAGCTAGGTTACGCAAAGCTCTAACGCTTGGAATGGAGTCTTTAATTGATTTAAAAAATGATCGAGAGTACTCCTACATTTTAAGCGTCCAACTCCACTCTCTTTTATATGCGCTAGGTAAAAAATTAGATCGATTAGACATTTCTCAAGATGCGCTGAAACATCTACAAGCGGCTTTTTTGACTGGCCCCAATAAATATTGGGGATCTTGCCGTCACTTGTCCAAATTAATCCTTTTTTTACAACTGATAGAAAAAGAGCAGAGTTTATTTCTAGATTCCTTTTGGTCTTATTTGAAGTACGTCTGGCATCCACAAATGCAGTGTTTTATAGGTCCTGCTTTAAATGAGCACTATGCCAATCATCAAGTAGAGCCGACCCTTTATCATTATGTGATGTCCAAAGCATCAGCATGCAAAAGCTATCCGATTTTTGATGCAGATCTTTTAGAGACACTTTTAATCAAGAATGCCAACATAGAAAACAATTCTGTTTGGTCAAATAAAACATATGGGCTAGATCCTTTTTCAATCACACAACATGCAGATGAAAAATACGCCTATAGTTTTTTCAACCTTAATGCAAAAGATTGGGAGAAAAGAGGTGGTTTTTATCCATTCAGATTGATTTCCCAAAATGCTGGTGGCTTGCATGATACCTTTGCTCTGCAAATGGGTAATTTTGTTCAAATAGAGCAAGTTCAAGAAAATAAGATCTTATTTACATTTGAAAATACAGAACATCCCGATTTGGATATTGCATTTTACTATAATCTGTCATCGCAACTAGAAGTTTTAACCAATGGCAAAAAAGCATCAATGTTTAATCTTAGCGATCCGATTATCTTACAGTCGCCCCATCTAAAACTTGTGCTTAGTTTCCCAAATAGCACACCAGAGCGGGGGATTTGGGGGCAATTGATGAGGCAAAATCGTCAATCACAGATGGCGACTCAATTGCTGCAGAGTTTTGATGGCCATTTATATTTTAGAAAAACTCAAAAAAATGATACTGCACCTTTTCAAATTCAGTTAGAAATATTAAAAAATAACTAAACTGTTCTAATCGATTGAAAAATAGATCGAAAGAGGCTATTTTTGTGAGCGATAAAGCAATCAAAGGTTAGCGCCATAGTATGACTCATATTTTATTTCCTCTTAAGCAAGCTTTTATGACTCCACTTGGCGATCTAATGGTTTTTTTAACCATTACTTTTCTCGCGCTTCTCTCACTGTATACTTATTTTTGGTTTAAATTTGGCAGGCAAAAAGATTTAACTTTAATTCATCAAAATCTATTTAGAAAGATTGAGCGGCAATTAGTGAATGTCTCTTTCAAAGGAATTGCTAAGAGCGATTTTTTTGGAAAGAAGCAGGTTGTTTCGTTAACTGATGGCAAACATGGACAATGTCTTTTGTTTTACCCCAGATTATCAAATAAAGAAGTTCAACAGCGATTTGAACAATATCACCTCCTTTTACAAAAGGAGAGCTCGCAAGTATTCCCTCATCATATTTTTAGTGTAGAGCAAGGGGTCTTAGTCAATATTGAAACTCAGTATATGATGGCTAATGGACAAACCTTAATTAACTTTTCTCACTACATTGCCGATAAGATGCTCTCAGATGCAGAAAAAGAGTTATTCTTAATTGATACAGCTTACATGCTTGAAGCTCTTCATTCTTTAACGACTCAGTCAGGTGAAGGGTTATATCATGGTTTTCTGCTGCCGACTTCATTTTATTTGACGATCAATATGGTAAAAAAAATGACCCATATTTATTTGTCAGATCACGGTTGTGCTTTTGCTTTGGGTGGTCATCTTTTCAAAGAGTGGTTGAAAGATTTATACGATCAAAAATTTACTCTAGACCCATTTGTGAAAAAGCATCTTGAAAAGTTTAAGTTTATCTTTTCGCCTGAGCAGCGGGGGAATCACAACACAATCGGCCAAGCTACCGATTTTTATTCTTATGCGGCACTTTCTGTTTATCTTTTCACTCAAAAGCCATTTGAGAATGTTAATGATATAGAGTGGGATAAAATACCAAAAGGGTGGCATCGCTTTTTAAAACGTTGTTTAATTGAAAACCCAAGAGAGAGACCGACGAACTTTTTAGAGCTCAAAGAGTATTTTGATCAACCAGAGCTTGATATTGTTCAATTCAACCATGCTAAAAAGCATATCGAAGAGAAAAATGCTAAAGCTCATTTAGCCGAAGATTTAAAGATTGATGCGCTTAAGGGCTACTTTGAAAAATTTAATCATGAGAAGCATCAGCTTCCTATTTTCGATGAGAGTTGGAAAGAGGGGTTTATCGCTATTAAAGAGAGCAATTGGGATAAGGCACACGACATTTTTAGTAAAATGAAAGAATCCTCAGAACATGCTTTTAATGGACAACTAGGTCTTGCTATCTTGTACTTTCAAAAAGGTGAGCAAGATAAAGCTCAAGAGCATTATCAAGAGGCAAAAAAAATAGATGCCAAAAAGATCAGTTGCTTTCACAAATTAATCACTTTTGACATCTAGAAAATTAACAGCAAGCGTCAGCTTGTACAGAATTCATAGATTGGCTGTCCATAGCAAGGCCCATTGAATGCAGACCGTTGTCGACATAGACAGTTGTTGCTGTGATACCAGAGGCCATATCAGAGCATAGAAATAAAGCAGTGTTTGCCACTTCTTCAGCTTCTAAATCTTTTTGTATTGGCGCATTAGCTTTAGAGTATTCAATCATTTTGTCAATAAAACCAATAGCTCTTGCTGCTCTACTTCTTAATGGACCAGCTGAGATTGTGTTGATTCTGATTTTCCATTCTCTTCCTGCATCAAAGGCTAGAGTTTTGGTATCGCTTTCAAGTGCTGCTTTTGCAGAACTCATGCCACCACCATATCCTGGAACTGCTTTTTCAGACGCCATATAAGTTAGTGACAATACCGATCCATGAGCATTCATCCCTGGGCCGAAATTGCGAACCATACTGACTAGTGAATAAGCAGAGGCGGAGACCGCTGCTAAGTAACCAGCTCTAGATGTATTTAGTAGAGAGTTTTTAATTTCAGGGCTGTTAGCTAGTGAGTGAACTAAGATATCAATCTTACCGAAGTCTTTTTCTACTTCTTTAGCAATTTCTGAAATTGTAAAAGGTCCGACATCGCTATAACGCTTGTTATCTAGGATATCTTGTGGAACTTCTGCAGCAGAGTCAAAAGCCGCGTCTAAAGGATAAATCTTTGCAAATTTCATATCCGAGCCATCAGATAGCTTCAAAGATTCGTCGAATTTTCCGTTTTTTAAGCTCATGGCGAAGATTTTGTAGATTGGAGGCCATGTGCCTACAATAATCTCAGCTCCAGCTTCTGCAAGTGCTTTAGCAATTGCCCAGCCATAACCTTGATCATCACCAATACCTGCTATAAACGCTTTTTTCCCTTTCAAACTAAGTTTTGACATAAACCTTCCTTGATTATTAAAAGATAACTTTAAATCATATCATGAATGGGGAAAAAGTACAATGACTAGAAAAGTAGCTAATGGGGTGGGATAAGAGGATTATAGAAGTAGTGCTATTGAAAGAAACAAAAGTAAATATTTTTTTAAAAATGATGTGGGAAGTTTGTAAATTTATTTTTATAATAAATGTCTTTAACAAGCCCATAATATAGGCAAGCTTGCAAACAGATTGTTCGTCATGTGAGCTGCAATGGTGCCGGTGAGTCCTGCTCTTGACTCTCGGACTAATCCATAAATTAACCCATTAAAAAAAGTGGTAATTACCTGTATTTTAACATACTCATTTTCAATTATCCCGTAGTTGAAGAGATGGGATGCTGAAAATGCAGCAGCAGTGAGCGCTATGCGCGATAAGGCAGCAATCTTAGAATCTACAAGACTTTCATGTCCAGGCGATATTTTGCTAATAATATATTTAGGAATTCGAGTAAGCAGCACATCTTGAACTAAATCTCGAAATAGCAGCTCTTCGAGTATAGGTCCTACCACAACTGCAACCAAAAAAAAATCTATTTTTAGTCGAAAAACTTTTTGGCTTAAATTCAACTCATTAATAGTTATATTTTGATATTTTAAGATGCGGCTTGCAATAGCTTTCATAGGGCAGCTTGCGTTGCTGGCACTATTGATGGTAGTTTCATCGAAGAGATTGCTTAAGTCTAGACAAGCTATGAGTATTTGGATCTCTGCAAGGGCTATTTTTGTAAAGAAATATTTAGAAAAGTCTGGCATTTGAGAAAATAAAGATGTGCCATTTCGAGATAAGTCTAGCATTAGTGAATTTATCGGAAACTTTGCTAGGCCAGCTAGAACGCCATAGGAGAAGCGCTTGATAAAGCCTGGTTGTGTGGTAGCTTTGACTGAACTTGGCTGCTTAGCCTCTTTTGGAAGCAGTTGTATTTGAGGCTCAATTTTCACAACTGTAGCGGGGCTCATAGCTAACATATAACTCTTGATCCAGCTTTAAAAGAATTTACTTAAGATGTTAACAAATAATTATTAAGATCAAATAAACTCACTAAAATCTAATAAGTAATTAGATGTTGATCTTTGAAAATTCAGAGCGTAAGTAAACGAAATTAGAGCAGCTTGAAAGTGCTACACTGTAGTAGGGGAGAATTTTTTCTCAAGCTGAGCTAATTTTTCTTCGAGCTCTTTAATTTTTTCGACATAGGTATCTAGCTTTCTAAGATGCATTTGCTGGCGATAAAATTTTTCTTCAGGTAATGCTGGAGCGCCGCCATATTTACCGGGATTTTTGAGGTTTTTTGTGACAGCACCACGTGCTGCAATAATGATGCCATCTCCTAATTCTAGATGGCCCACAACTCCAACTTGACCTGCCATGATGTTGTGTTTTCCTAGTACAGTTGAACCAGCAATTCCAGTTTGAGAGATAATGATGCTGTGATCTCCAACAACAACTCCGTGACCAATTTGAACTAAATTGTCAATTTTTGCGCCGCATTTAATGCGAGTTTCTTTGAAACGAGAGCGATCGATACAACTGCAAGCTCCGATTTCAACGTTGTCTTCAATAACAACTTTACCAATGTGTTGTAGTTTGGTATGCCTGCCTCTAAGATCGGTTGTGTATCCAAAGCCGCATGAGCCAATAACTGCGTTAGGTTGTAAAATAACAAAGTCTCCTAAAGTGCAATTTTCACGAATAGAGACTTGAGAATAAATAATATTATTTTTCCCAATGATGACATTGGGTCCAATAGAAACATTTGAGTGAATTGTTGTGTTATCGCCGATAACTACATTTTGGTCGATTGAGGTATAGGGGCCAATCGATACATTTTGCCCTATTTTTGCTGTCGGATGGATAGTCGTTGTTGGATGGATACCTGTAAAACCCGATACGGACAAATCATCTTGATGGAAAAGTTCGATGATTTGTTGAAAGGCTTTTGAAGGGTGAGGATGGATCAGTTGATTAGTATGAAGATCAGCAAAGGGTTGATTAATAAAAACAACCCCTGCTTTGGTCTTTTTGAGATCTTTAATGTAAAGAGGATTGGCCAAAAAACTAGCATCTTGCTCTTTTGCACACTCTAAGTTATCGATTCCGGAAATGAGAAAATTAGGGTCTCCGACAATTTCCGAAGAAGTTAAAGCTGCAAGCTGGGCAATAGTATAAGTCTTTGGCTCACTCATTACTTTTTCTTCCCAATTTCTTCTTTTTTAGCCATTTCTGGTTGAAAATGACGGTTTAGTTCTTGGACTACAAGAGCAGTAACGTCAGTTGGCTTTTTAAAATAGAAACAGCTTTGCTCATTTAGAATGAAATCTAAATTTTTCTCTCTAGCAATATATTCAGCAGCTTTATTGACTTCTGCTTGCACTGCTTGAACCATTTTGCCATAAGCTTGTTGCAACGCTTGTTCTGTTTGATTTCCCATTAAAGAGAGTTCTTGAGCAAGATTGTCAGCTTGTGCGCGTAATTGTCCCTCTGCTTCAGGAGAAAGAGAATCTAAATAACTAGGATCATTCAATTTTTCTTGAACTTCCTGAAATTCTTTTTGTTTAGTTTCAATCATCGAAACCATATCTTTTCTCAAAGCATCAAAACGAGCGGCTTCTTCTGTTCCAATATAGGATTTTTCGAAACAGGTCGCTAAATTGACAACACCTACATTGACATCCGCAGCGAATACAGATGATCCTAAAAGCACAGTTGCAAATAGGGTGTTTTTCAAAAATTTTGTAACCTTCATTATTTAACTCCTTAGCTAAATGTCACCAGATTATAGAAAGAACGATTTTTATTGATAATAGATTTCTTGTATGTTGTAAAAACATTTATTAAAAATGTCCCCCAAGTGAGAGGAAGAATCCTTGTCGATCATTTTTTCGATTAGCTGGATTAATAGGGTAACCCCATCCAAGCATTAACGGCATATTAGGCATCGCAAT
>CAZJSX010000064.1:0-8379 GCA_964548845.1 uncultured bacterium
GAGCTTAAAAGAAAATTTAACTAAGATGGTATGTGTTGTTTTGTAAATACTTGTATATAAGTAATTTAAGATTACAGCGATGTTCTTAATATACCATTAACATTAATGATTTATTATCTGTAATATTATTAGTTGCAAGGATTAAAGAAGTACTTATATGTCATCAAATATCACTTCAATACCCGCATCGTTAGCTTTTAGTGCTTTTGCTTGCGCGGCATTCCCATTGCCTTGTTATGCTGGCATGAGTTACAAGGTGTTAACTGATTTCGTTGACGCAGGTTACAAAGTGTTAACTAGTTTTGATCTAGATCGTTCTGATGAAGAAAAACGTCTCTCTATGCAAGAAATATTTCAACAGATGGTGGAAGTAAATGATAATCAAAGATTTGCAAGTTTAGGATATAGAATAGTCAAAGCTATGGGGATAGGTTATTTGGGTTTGAGTTATAACAGGCTGGTGTCGCAAATTTTAGAAATGGCAGATAATTACCCTATGACGCGGATGGACGAGCAACTTTTCGCGCTTGGTACTCTGTGTGTAGCCTATCAGGCTTTTCGCGGCGGGCGAAATATTGCCCAAACTTTTTTTCCCGCAACAGAAACCATATTCTCTTATATTCGAGATATTCAAGTTATAAAAGCTCGTGATCAAAGAGCTCCAGACACCATATTTTCTGATGAAAGAGCAGTTCTAAAAAGCATTGCAAAAAGAGTTCAAAGGATAACACACTTATATCAACGCTTATATCAAGCTTACATGCAGCAAGTCGAAGAAACTTTTTCTCGTATTAGCTCTTATTTTTAATACATTTTAATTCTGCCTTAAATTTCTCCCCATTTTAATTTTTTGAGAATGGATAAAATTCCCTAGTGAAATTAAATAAAATTTAATTAAACGATTTTCTATTTAGAGAAATGTTTGAGCAAAATCTTTGAAAAAGCTAAGTTGTGATCTAAAAACAACCCCACACTAATTTGTTATGTCTTCTTCACCTTTACTTGCCAGAATTGAAAAAGTTAAAAAAGCATTAAAAGAGCACGATGTCCCTGGGATTTTGATTCAAGATTCGGTGAATTTACTCTATTATACTGGGGTGCGCATATCGACTGGAATCTTATACATTGGTCAAGACTCTGAGGCTTTAATTGTAGACTTTCGATACTCAGAGAGATGCAAAAAGCTCTCTCCTGTAAAAGTGATCGCCACGCAAAAGCAAAAAGAGGGATTGAGTCAACTCAACTTGCCTAAAAAAGTAGCGATTGATTCTCATTGTGTTTTAGTTAAAGATCAAGAGCTCTATAGCCAACTGACAACACTTGTTTCACTTCCTCAGTTTTTGAGTAAGCTGCGTATGATTAAAGATGCTCATGAAATTAAAATGATTAAAAAAAGTTGCCAGATCACGAAAGATGGGATGGCCTATATTTCTAAGCAACTTAAAGAAGGTGTGACTGAGCAAGAGATTGCGTATAAGTTAGAAGCTCATCTAAAGAAGTTGGGAGCTCAGAAGATGTCTTTTGATCCCATTATCGCTTTTGGGAAAAACTCAGCAAATCCTCATTACACGCCGCAAAAAGTAAAGCTTAAAAAAAATGATGTCGCGCTAGTTGATTGCGGCTCTATCTATGAAAATTACTGCTCAGATATGACTCGCACTTTTATCTGTGGAAAAGTTTCTGCAAAAATGGAAGAGATTATTGAGCTGACATTAAAAGCACAAAAAGCTGCTGTAAAAATTTGTAAACCAGGTGTGACAATTCAAGAGCTTAATCATAAAGTGCGCTCTATTTATGAAGAACACGGTGTTTTAGATCTTTTCATTCACAATTTAGGTCACGGTGTGGGTATTGAAATTCATGAATATCCATCACTTGCTCTAGGTCAAGAAATGGCTTTACAAGAGGGGATGGTCATTACTATCGAACCAGGCCTTTACATCCCCAATCTAGGCGGAGTTAGAATGGAAGATACGATCTTGATTACAAAAACTGGTTATCAGAATCTAACGGGTTAAGTATTTGTAATTTAGTAACTTATATGAATTAATCTAAGTAGTTTAAATCCAGTTTTTTAGGTTTAATTTCATTAATTCGGTCAGTGCGGTGACTGAATTAATAGAAATACAGTCAGTTATAGTGCCTAAAGTTTGCAAAATACGGCCAGTCTATGTTACCATAATGGTAAAAGCTTAAGGCGAAATATGTATATTCCTCGTAAATCACTTTTAAAACTCAAATCTCTCTCTTCAGAAAAAGTGACTGTGGTCTATGGTCCTCGTAGGGTAGGTAAGACCACATTATTAAAAAAATTTTTGGAAAATGAAAGTAATTATCTTTTTGTAACTGGTGAAGATCTTTTTGTGAGTGAATTGCTCTCCACTTTATCCATTGATAAGCTAAAAAGTTATATAGGAGATAAAACGTTATTAGTTATAGATGAGGCTCAGTATATTCCCTCTATTGGTAAAACATTAAAATTAATTATTGATCATATTAAGCATGTTAGAGTGGTTGTAACGGGTTCCTCAACATTTGATTTAGTCAAACAGATTGGTGAGCCACTCACTGGAAGACAGCAAATTATTCAGCTTTTTCCGATTTCTCAAATGGAATTTGCCGAAATGGAAAACTTAGCTCAAACAGAGGCTCACTTAGAATCTAGATTGATCTATGGCTCTTACCCCGAAGTAGTAACTTATAGTGCAAATAGTGAAAAACAAGAATACTTACATGAGCTTGTTTCTTCTTACTTGATCAAAGATATTTTAGCATTTGAAGGAGTTCAAAAGTCTAAAAAGATGTTAGACCTGTTGATTTTATTGGCCTATCAAGTAGGCAAAGAGGTCTCTTATAGTGAGCTTGCAACGCAGCTATCAATGAGTAAGATAACTGTTGAAAGATACTTAGACTTATTAGAAAAAGTATTTGTTTTAGTCAATGTACGGGGGTTTAGCCGCAATTTAAGAAAAGAAGTGACTAAAACATCACATTATTATTTCTATGATAATGGAATTCGGAATGCTCTTATTAATAATTTTAATCCAATCAGTCGAAGAGATGACGTAGGTCTTCTTTGGGAAAATTATTTGGTGATGGAAAGACTTAAAAAGCAAAAATATCAACCTCTTTGGAGTAACAACTACTTTTGGAGAACCTATGATCAGAAAGAATTAGACTGGGTAGAAGAGAGAGAAGGGCTACTGTATGGGTATGAATTTAAATGGAGCAAAGACAATATCAAAGCTCCTAAGCTTTGGTTAGAGACTTATCAAAATGCTCAATTTGAGTGTATTTCTAAAGAAAATTACCTAAAGTTTATCACTTAGAAAAGTGAAGATTTTGGAAATCATATTTAAAATTAAAACTTCAAATCATTTATTTTCAATGATTTTATCGCAAATAATTGTTCTAAAATGATCTAATATTGGCCCAATTTTTAAAAAAAGAACAACAATGTCGACAATAGGTCCCAGAAGCACTCTAGAAACTGCATATCAAAAATTCAATAAGCAATTAGATGTAATGGTTGGCTATGAGGAAACATTAAGTCAGCAACATCAAGAGCTTCAAACGCTTTATAACTCATCATTTCTTGTTAGAAGGCTGGTGCCAGAAGCAGATCTTAAACGTAATCCTGGCTATGTAAAAATTTTTAATAAACTTTTTGGCAGTAGTGTCGTGAGTTTAACAGGCGACTTTTGGACTTTTGAAAGGTCTGCTCAGGAATTATCTTCATCATTATTTCCAAAATCTTTGAAGGATTCTCAATTTACAAGACTAAGCAGTGTGAGGGAAGAGGAAGACGTCCCAGAATTACCCGCAGATGCTCAGCTTAGAAATTTAAGCAGTATGATGGAAGTAGATGGAGACTATACACAAGATAAACATGTAGATATAGAGATAGCAAAAAAAAATATAGAGAGTTGGAAGAGGAGCTACATTTCTTTTTTAAAGGCGCTCCCTGTTATGGCATCCTCCAACCCCCAATATCATGAAAAAGAGAAAGATCTACTAACTCAGGCTACGTCTAGTATATCTTCTAGGCGTAGTGACATTGATCCTGGTTATGATGCCTTTGCAAGATTAAGAATTGACGATTATAAGATGTGGATAGGAACTTATCGATCTTTAGCAAATCTGGAAGATCGTGCAAAAAGTGAAGCTTACACTTATGTTTCCAGACCTATAACAAATGCAACTGATTGGATTAGAGCTCGAGTCCCAACTCTAAGTCATCGCCAAGTTACAGTGGCAGCATCAATGGCAATCACTGCTATAGCTGCTATCACTTGGCAAGCAACCAGAGAAAGTGCGGATGGGTCAAGTGACTAAATTAAGAGTGGTTTGTCATTCAGCTATTCAAGTGTCGCCATACTTAAATGCGAGTTATTTTTTCCTAAATGCATTTTTCAATCTACATTAGACCTTTTCTCATTGTAATTTTTTAAGATCTGTATTAATTCTTATTCTAGCAAATATAATTTTAATGCTTTTATATGTATAAACCGCAGTTTCAAATCAGTGAATGGGGATTAGTTTTTGGCCTGGCTATTCTTTTAGCTGCCTTTTTAGCCAAGTGGCACTATCGAAAAAATAAAAACTCCCCCGCTTTTTTATACTCTGATGTCACCTCATTTTTAAGTCTTGAAAAAACACTCAAAGTTCGCTTAATCGATCTTCCTAATTTTCTAAAAAAAGGGGCGCTGATTGCCTTTGCTTTGGCTTTGTGCCATCCCGTACTTCAATTGCCAATGGAGAAAGATAAAAGTCCTGTAGCTCAAAATCAGGATCTAGAGTCACAAAAAGAAAAGAAAATGGAAAACAGACCCATTCCCAGTGAAGGGCTTGCTATTTACTTTGTACTAGACCAGTCAGGATCGATGAGAGAAGAGATGGAGTTTTCATTTAAAGGAAAATCATTCAACCGAAGAATGTCTCGTTTTGAAGTATTGAAATTTTTTACAGCACAATTTATCTCAGGAAATGCAGAGCTTGGACTTCAAGGGAGAGAAAATGACTTAATTGGGCTCATCTCTTTTGCCAGAGTTCCAAAGATCATGGTTCCATTAACTTTAGATCACGAGATGGTCAATCAAGCGCTCAATCAGTTTGCTCCAGTTATGCATCCTAAAGAAGAGGGGACTGCTATTGGTTATGCGATCTATAAGACAGCTCATATGATTGCGGCCACAGAACATTTTTCCAAAGATTTGATAGGTAATGATCAGCCAGCTTATGACATCAAAAGTACAATCATGATCTTAGTGACTGATGGGCTACAAAATCCTTCTCATGAAGATATGGATCACCCTTTAAGAAAAATTCAGGTGCAGCAAGCAGCAGAGTTTGCTAAAGAAAAGAAAGTTCGGCTCTATATTGTCAATATTCAACCCAATATTGATTTCCCAGAGCTTCGGGCAGAAAGAGAGGTACAAAAAAAAGCGGCAGAGTTAACAGGAGGGCAGTTTTTCTTAGCAAGCGACACTCAATCTCTTCACCGCATCTACCAAGTTATTGATAGCTTAGAAAAGAGCAAGCATTATGGAACTCATCCTCAGCAAATTCAAGTTGAAGAGAGCAAAGTGCTCTCTCCAAATAAAGGGCATTTTCATGAGCTGAAAATTTATTTGAGCTTGATTCAGTTAGGATTAGTTTTGCTCTTTTTAGCCATTATCTTAGAAACCACTGTTTTAAAGAGGCTCCCTTAATCATGCTGCACGATTATAAAATCCTTAGCCCTTTTTATAGTTATCTTTTAGGAATCAATTTATTAATTGTTCTCTGGTTTGTCTTTGTCTTGTTTCGAAGAAAGAAAAAGCTGCAAAATTTTGTAGAGAGCAGCTCTTTATCGACCTTACTTTTTTTAGAAAGACGCACTTATCTGCGCTATGTTTTACTTGCCTGTGTATGGTGTTTTGCCTCGATTGCCATGATGCAGCCAGTTAAAGTGCAAAAGCAAAATTCAACAGCGGAGTTAAATTCAGACGTTGTGGAAGAAAAATGGGTTGATAACATCGATAAAGAAAAAGTTTTGATTAAAAGAAGAGCTTGTGAGGTTATTTTTGTAATAGACGCCTCAGCTTCCATGGAAGTAAGTGACACAAGGCAAAAAAGGACAAGACTAGAAGTTGCTAAAGAAATTGTGGATGAAATGATCAATCATATGGATGGGCAAAATGTCGCGCTCTATACATTCACATCACAGCTGACGCAAGTTGTTCCAGCAACATTGGATTACTTTTTTGCCAAAACAATGCTCAAGGATATTGAAATTAACTATGGCGATATGGCGGGGACCGATTTAATAGAGGCATTAGATCATTTAGGTCGCAAACATTTTTTAAATTTTGCACAAAAGCAAAAAGTAGTTATTTTATTAACCGATGGAGGAGATACCTATCTCGATACATTGCCCAAGTCCGAGCGCTTAACACAAATGCAAATCATGATTGATAAAATAAAAAAATATGAAGGGCAAAATATCCGCCTATTTACAATTGGTCTTGGAAGTGTAGAGAAAAACGTCATCCCAAATATGGAATATGAAGGCCACCCAGTCCTCTCTGCCTTAGATGTCGATCTTTTAATACAGTTGAGTCAAGAGTGTCGCGGTCAATTTTACTTTGCTAATGACCACTCTTCTTTATCAATTGCCGAAAATATTTTAAAGGTCGTCAAAGCAGAAAATAGTGTGCTAGAAGAAGAGGCGACACCTCGCAAGAAAATGGAGAGGTTGTTAGAAAACCAAAATCAAATGGATTTACCCACTAAAGATTATTATCAAATTCCATTAACCTTGGCTATTTTTCTCTTGAGTTTAGAAATGCTCCTTCCAAATTTGCCTGTGAGAAAGAAGGTGAGTTTATGAAAAAATTAGGAGTTATTCTTGGGGTATCACTTTATTTAGCATTACCTGCTGAGAGTACTAAAGCACCCAAAGCATTTGTTGAAGAGGGGATGCAATATCACCAAGCTAAAGAATATACCAAAGCTATTGATCTTTATAAAAAGGCGTTAGATCAACCGATCAAAAGTATCGATCGAGATATCATCAATTACAATTTAGCCAGCAGCTATTTGGAAAACGCTCAGTTTGATTTGGCCATCAACGGATTTAAAGAGGTCATCGAAAATAAAGAAAGACTTCCAGGCTATATCTATGAAAGGGCTTGTTATAACTTAATTTTAGCTCACTTAAAAAAAGTAGGTAGCTTTGTCGGTCAAGAATGGCCCATAGATGATAAAACACAAGCAGAGCAGATCAAGAAAAATTTAAGTAGCGCTCATATTTATTATCAATTTCTAATTGATCATAAAAATAGAGATCAAACGATTGCAGACGGACAGTGGATTGAAAAAATTCGGCAAGCGATCAAAGAGCTTCACTGCAAATTAGATGAAAAAATCAAACAAATGGATTTGAAAAATTTAACTTTTATTTTGGGGTTAAAATCTTTAGAGGAGCATTTAAAAGGAGAGTTGATTTGTTTGGAGACTCTTTTAGAAAAGCAATTCGACAGTGGTTTCTCTAAATACTTTTTAGAAAAAACATATGCGAAGGAGAAAGAAAAACTCTTTGTATGGCAAAGGCTCGATGAGCTTTATGCCGAAGCTATAGACAAAGACGAAAATGGGCAAAAAGAAGGCAGTGCTTCCCTAAAAGAAGACAAAGAGCGTTTTTCACAAAGTTATCACCATTTTTTATCTGCATTGGATATGTTAAGAAAAGCAGATGCTTTTCAAAGTCATTTGCTCCTTCATCTGTCGCTTTTAGAAATTGATTTGCTCATTGCTCAAACTCAGGGGCACGATGTCATCGAATATGGCTTATCTAAAAGAGAGAAAAAAGCAGAGCAATTAGATTTTCCTTCAAGTTGTGAGTCCATGCATACTCTTTTACAAAAAGAGTATGGGCAACTTTGTAATTTAGTATCAGAGTCTATTTGCAAGTGGGAGAAAAATAGTCAAGTAGAAGAGTCACAAGATAAAAAATTCAGATCATGTGTTGCCAAAGAACTTGTGAAAAATCTCTCTAACAGCAAAGAGCACTCGTCTCATTTTTGCTACAGAGATAGTTTTTTATATCAATCGTATCAAAAAAAATTAGATGAATTGCTTTTGCCTCTTTATTCAAAATTAGATCGTGATGAAGCCAAATTAGATAGCTATGAAGTGGATCGATTACAAGTGATGGAGCAGTTATTGGGATATCATCAATTAGTTGAAGAAGATGACAAAAATAGACTCTTATTTCAAGAAGAGCTTGCAAATCTCAAGCAAGTTAAAAGCTCACTAGAAAATCAACAACTAGCAGAAGCCCATCAACACTTAGAGCATTTGCTCATCAATTATCATTTCTCTCCATTTATGGTACAG
>CAZJSX010000065.1:0-8172 GCA_964548845.1 uncultured bacterium
GGCATGACTCTTAAAATGGCAGGTTATGGCGATGCTGGTGAAGCTGGTGGCCCTGATGGCGATTTATATGTTGAAATCCACGTTAAAAACCACGATGTTTTTGAGCGGCATGGAGATGATGTTTTAATTGATCTTCCTGTGAGTTTTCATGAAGCGGCGTTAGGCTGCAAAAAAGAAATCCCCACTCCATTATCTGGCAACGTTCGCGTTAGTATTCCAGAAGGGACACAAACAGGCAAAGTGCTGCGCGTTCGCAAAGAGGGTTTCCCTAATGTTCATGGACAAGGACATGGCGATTTACTTGTTCGCATTACAGTTGAAACACCAACTCATTTAACTGAAAAACAAAAAGAGTTGCTTCAAGAGTTTGGCGAACTAGAAACTCCACGCAACCATCCTAAAAAAAAATCATTCATGGACAAGCTCAAGGTTTTTTTTTCAAACCTTTAAAACCTATTGTTCAAATCATCAAGCATTTTAGAATGGCTTTGAAAACCATTTTCTCTCACTTAAAAAATGATTCAGATAAAAAAAGAAGAAAATAACTTTTAGTGAATTTGACTTTTAGACATCTCTTGAGCTGCCTCTTGATCACCTAACCATTGATGATGTTCGAAAAGATAATCAAATTGAAACCTAGCGAGTTTCTCATCAACAAACAATTTCGTATCTTTTTTTGCTCGGATATAGTAGTAGCCTAAATAATTAATCTTGCGCTCTTTTAATTTAGACTCCATCTGCTGTAAATGAATATACATATCGTCGATAAAGATCACCCTTTTGGGCTTGTATCGCATTTGATTGAAAAAATCAATTAACACTTCGGCTTTTGAATGCCCATTGGTAAACAAAACTCCCTGGTAATAAACAGGAGGTTGATTTTGAGTACTTGTTATCCTTGTAAATACAATCCGAGTTTGCCCTGGAAAAGCATTTTCAAATTCAATCCCAAAGTCAGTTAAATGATTTAATCTACTTTTTTCAAGATTATTGGGCATACCGTGAAGCGATGTAGGATAACTTGTCAGCGCGATGACTTTAATATTTCTCTTCTGCAAATCTAAAATAAGCTCTGAAATATAAGGCTCCACCAGTTGTTTTTTTGCTAAAAACAAAGGGAGTGTTAAAATAGTCGCGATGGCTTTTTTATCTTTATCATTTTTAGCCGAGATGTATCTTTCATTGAAAATCTGCGCTCTTAACAAATCCCCTTCTGGCTTTAAAATGGCATCTTGATCGGTAAAAATCACCTCGTCAATATCTAAGACGACTAAATCATCTTGACTTAGCCCCTCCAAAGTGGGAGCTATATTTTTTAAAGAATCGATCTGCTTGATCTCACCACATAAAAAAATGGGCAAACATCCTAAAAAAAATAAAAAACTTTGCCATCTTTTCTTTAACATTACTCTATCCTAAAACCATAAACTTTATGGCATATTTTACAAAAATAACTTTACTAACTAAAATTTGTGATAATTATACATTTGTTTAATAAATAATTTATAAAGAAAAGTATGATTAATAATTTCATAAAAAGATCTAAAATGGTAGGCTTTTTCCTTTTTTTTGAGTTTTAACATGTCATTTCAAACAACAGCAATTATACCAACAGGATATCCATCTTTATGTTTATTGATTACAGAAATCAGGCGCGACGGAACACCGATCTCTCAGAACGAGTATCTTTTAGACTGCCATCGCTCAAATTCTCAATCATTTCAATTGGCACCATCTGCATCGATGTATAATGTAAAAATCACGAATCTTCAATTATTCCCCAAAGGAGCTACTCATCTCTTTTTTGATGAAACCTACCCCTCATCACGCCCCTCTAACAGATTTGCTGACTGCCAGCTATTTACGGATGTGGCAGTATCTCCTACTACCACAAGTGTAAGATTCTCTCTCATTTCATTAGCTCTTAATTTGTCAAATGCAGAACTAGTTAAACTCGGACTATTTTAAATTAGGAAAATATTATTAAAATTTATGTCTACATTTCAGGCCAGTTTTAATCAAGTTGGGCATAACTATCTATGCCATCTAGTTCGAGAACTTCATGATTTGGAAGAAGACTTGCCTTTGTATGTCCAAAATAAAATTTACCAAGTCGAAACTTCTTTTCCCACCTACCCGCACTTGAGTATCCCCATTGGTAAAAATGGAACTTATACTCTTTATTTTTCTAATATTTATCATGAGCCCGTTGGTTATACAGGAAGCACCCGTTTTTCGATTACCGATTTAGAAGTAAGAGAAACTGCTTATCTAAGATTTCAAATTAAATTTGACTATCAGGCCTTAAAAACAACCTTTCGCTTTTATATTAAACGGGTCGAAGAAGTAGAAAGGTAGCTCACAACTATAACTTTTAAGTCTCTTTATTAGAAAAAGCTCTTTTTTTTAATAACTTGTTGAATTAGAATTTCTTTTTATTTTTTTCTAAAAATCAAAAAATGACAACAATACACACGCTACTGACGACTTCACAACCGCATGACCGCTTACACTGTGCTATTTATGAACAATTAACAGATTTACTCAGTGACCCATATCCATTTAAGCCTGTGACTTCGTTTAGTCTCTCTTTGCCCTCTTTACCTTCTTTGAGATTCGATCCTAAAAAAGCATATGTCCTTAATATTTTTTCTCAACCCGATCAAAACTCTAAAACTAATTGGGCAAACATGGCATTTACACCAAGCCCAACAAGCAATACTTTAGAAGTGACTTTTACCGTAACTTGTCAGCGTCAAAAAAAATATTATAACCCAATTGTGACGACTTTTGAAGTCACACGTAGATACACCAACAAATAAATGACGACTGTAATTGGCAAATTCCATATTGACCTACCTCCTAGTTCTTTGTGTTGTAATATCTATACCGATAAAAAATTTGAAGACGCAACGTCTAGATTTAAATTATTCACAACTTTTGATTTATCAAACGCACCTTCTAAATTAAACTTACCATCTACTTATACATACACTTTTCATATTTGTTCAAAATTAGATAATGGAGCACATTGCCATAGAGCTTATCAAATAAAACATTCAGCATTTGGAGATCGACCATCTTGCGTATTTTTTGAGATCATTAAAGAGCCCACATCAACAACAGCACTCTTCCGTTCGGATTTAGGATTAGATAGTCGCCTAGACCGATAGAAGAGTAATCACTTGTAGTTAATCTGCTCATTTCTTTAAAATTCTAAGACTTAAACAACCACAAGTAGTGCTAAAATGAGCTCTTCATCTCTAGTTGCTTTCGACGTTATCAAATTAAAAGATAATACTTTTGGCATCTCACATGTCGAGCCTTATTTTAATAAGATTAAAGAGCTAAAGGAAAGTGAAGCCTGGAAGGAAATTATTTTAGCTGGAGAACTTGCTCTTTCTAATAACCCCGAAATCTCTTCTAAAATTGCAACTATCCATGCTGATTTAGCCAGTTCTTATTTTTACTTAGGCGAATATCAAACAGGCTTACTACACAGCCAAATATGTTTGGATATGGGCAAGCAATTAAAACAACCTGTTGTGATTGTTCATGGATTATATTTACTCTCTGCTTATCTAAGAGCTCAAGCTTCAATTGCGGCAAATCCCAAAGAAAAAGAGGTTCTTTTTCAAGCTGCCAAAGATTGGATCGAACAGGCATTTTCATATTCTATCGAACAAGAATGCCCCTTCATTTACGCCAAAGCCTTATTTAACAAAGGGGCAGCATATGCAGATGATCCTTTAGGAGATTTAGAAGTTGCTAAAGAGTGTTATCAAAAAGCGATGGAGATTTTTTTTAACTTAGAGCAGCGCGATGATTACTCACGCACAGCTATTCGTCTTGGAAAAATCTACTTTCTTAAAAATACGCAAGAACCTTTAAAAGAGCTATTTGCTCAATTAGAAAATTATCCAATGAGACAAAAAACATTGGCGCAATTCTTTTATTTAAAAAGCCAATATTTATTAGCCATTCAAGATTACAAACAGGCTCAATCTATTTTACTTAAAGCTATCGACATTGCAAAATCTCTCGAGATGAAAGTAGATTTGCAAAGATACACCGATCTTATGAACCAAATACCAACTTCACTATGACTATTTCTATACAAAATAATCTCACATCAAAACCAGGCTTTGAAAAAACTAAAAGCGAGACTAAAACTGACCGACTTGAAAAAGCAAAGTTAGAGATGGCTCAGCTAATAGCTAGATATCCCTCCGAATCATTACCAGTTGACAAAACATTTCTTAGCAAAACTTTAAGTGAAATCTCTCATAGAACTCCTGCAGTCAAAAAATACTTTTTCTATCAAAATGAATTCTACAGAGCTTTGATCCAAAATGAGATTCAAAAATTGCAGGCATATTTAAATCAAACTCGCTATTTCTTTGACTTCAACCCCCATTTTGGACTCACCTGCATCCACTTAGCGGTTATTGTCGCCTCAAAGGAGCTTCTTCAACTTTTTATCGATCATAATTTCCCTATAGATGCTGCAGATAATATGGGCAAAACGGCCCTTCATTATGCCGCTTTGTGTGATGATGAGATTTTATTTGCCACTTTAATGGCGTATGGTGCTAACCCACTGATAAAAGATAATAACCAAGTGTCTGCTTTAGATCTTTTAGTTTATCAAAAACAAAGAGTTAAAAACTCCAATTGAGTTTCAAACTCACCATCTGTACATCCATATGACTTAAAAAGTCTAGTTTGTAGCCAACAGTTAATTTAAAGTCGTCGCAACGAGCCACATTAAATTCAAAACCCAAAGACAATTGATTAACCACACGATTATACCCCTCCACTGAAAAGTGAGGTAAAGGAATCGTCATCTGATAAAACTTAGAGATAATCCCTGTAGGTCCGAGTGGAATATTACTCAAATAGCCCAAGTACAAACTTGGCGATAAACAAAATTCATTAAAACTAATCTCCTGCACCAACTTCATCCCAAGATTGGGTTGTAAAAATGTCGTGGATTTATGACGCACTTGTAAATTGACATAGCTGTTGCTATTTTCAGTAAAGCTTTCTTGATAAAGTTTAACAAAATAAACATTGGTTTCTGGTTGAAGATAAAAACGAAGTTTGTCTTTTTTATCTATTTGATTTCTGTGACAGGTATTAGATATTGAAAATGGATCTGTTAACTCTAGCTTTGCACCTAAATCCAAACCAACTAAAAGATTATAACTTTTAAAGCGGCTTTGAGGACTTGCTTGAAAACCAGTAAAAGAAATATTGCGAGTGGCTTTATAAAAATCAATACTCCCCTGCGCCAATAAACTGGCAAACCACACCCCATTTGAATAGCCGATTGAAGGAGAGAGATATACTGTATTAAAAAAAGCATTGCCAAAGTTGTTGTTCCACTTAGTAATGGAGTGAGTGTATCCCAGAGCTGGATTGATAAAAAAAGAATCTCCCATTCCAATTAAAGTCCCCGTTGCAACTCCATAACTATAATCACTAAATCCAAATTCTTGCTGCACCCCCTTTTGGTTATAATAAAATCCAATCGGCTGCATCCAAAATTGAATTTGAGAGCTGCACTGACATTGACAGATTGAACTTTTTGCCTTCTGCATAGTTGCTTGAGCTAGCCTGACATTATTTTGAAAAGAGACTAATGGCAACGCACTATATAAAGCAGGGCATAGTTGCTCTAATGCCAGCGTTAAAGCAGGCAATGTGCGAATAGTCACGAGATGATTTAGCAGTTCAATTTGATTAGGGTCACTAATTTGACTGGGATCATACGTTAAGTAATCATAGGTTTTTTTTGCGTTGCCGTTAAGATAAGGGGCCCATGCTGAAATAATAAAATTTTGCTCAACAACAAGGTAAACAGAATCTCCGATATAAACTAAAAAAAACTCTTGCGGATGATCTTCTAAAAGTGCAGCAAATCGACTACTACCATATCCCCCATCTGCAGTTAAAATCAAAAATTGGGTTCCTTGCATATAAAGGCCATCTTCGGCCAAAGCATGAACATTACCATTTAAAGAAGCAGTCCCTGCGATTGCTAAAAGATCGGCATTACCCATATGGTTAATTTCTATTTCTAAAGTAGCATTAGCACTTTGAACATACGTTCCGTAAATAAACAAAGTGTCAATATTTCGAGGGATAAAAGAAGCATGAGGAATCCCATCAGGATCGCCGGGACCGACCGTTCCATTATTAATAACGTCACCAAGTCTTCCTCTAATGCCTTGTAATCTTGCGCCTGGGTCAATGGTGATCGTTCCCTGTAAATCTCCATCTGGAATATTCACAACAAGTACACCCTCCAAAACATGACTTTGACCAATAAAACTGGATGAATCTTCAAAAAGAGTTAACTTTTCCCCACCTGTTTTATTAAAAGTTCCATTTCCGGATAAAGACCCCTCATAAATACCATCAATTGTTTGCTCAAACTCCACTGTGTTTGATCCTACAGAAATATCCCCTTGTAAACTCAACGCATTGCCTTTTAAAGTCCCAGCAGAAATGGTGGTACCACCACTATATGAATTAGTTCCTGTTAATGTTAAAGTTGAAGAACCCGCTTTAGTTAACGTTCCACTTCCTGAAATATTATGACTGTAGGTTCTATCTACAGATTGATTGAAATTAACAGCTGCATTATTCAACATATCTCCACCAAGATTTGTTGTGTTGCCTGTCAGAATTAAAGTCCCAGCTGAGATAGTGGTAAGCCCTGAATAGCTATTATCTCCACTTAAAGTAAAATTTCCGCTTCCTAGTTTTGTTACAGTTCCACTTCCAGAAATTATGGGGCTAAATGTGCTATTGATGGACTGATTAAAAACAACCGCAGCATTATTTATCATTTCAGCAGAAAGGCTAGATGTATCACCTGTCAAGGTTAGTATTCCTTCTGAAATTGTTGTGATACCAGTATAGCTGTTGTCGCCGGCTAAGGTTAAATTCCCAGCTCCTTGTTTAGTTACAGTTCCATTTGTCCCTGAAATATTTTGTGCAAATGAGCTATCTATCGATTGATTAAAAATAACAGCCGCCGTGTTGCTCATTGCTCCAGTAAGACTTGAAGTACTCCCTGTAAATACCAGTGTCCCAGCTGAAATCGTAGTTAAACCAGAATAAGAGGGGGTGCCACTTAAAGTTAATACGCTGGAGCCTGCTTTAGTTAAAGCTCCACCGGTTGCTCCTTCGATAGCACCCTGGTAGGTTTGATTTGAATTCTGGTTAACGGTCAAAGTATTATTAGTCAAATTAATCGTCGAAGAGCCCGAATTACCACTTAGTGTACCAATCGACTTAGCCCCTGCCCCTGTTGCAATCGTTAAATTTCCCCCATTTAAAACAAGTGGCGCTTGAGAAGAAGATGTTGCTGACCCATTTCCTAAAGTTCCAGATCCACTCAAAGTAATTCCCCCAGCATTAATTGTTGTTGTGCCAGCATAAGTATTAATTCCTGTTAAATTTAATGTTCCTGAGCCTTGCTTTGTCAATGCACTTGCTGTTGATGAATCTGAAATCACCCCTGAGAAAGTAGAGTTGTTACTTGTTCCTAAAGTCAATGTTTTAGAAGACCCTAACGCTACACTGCCGCTACCTGACAAATCAGTAATGGTTGCAGAACTTGTAACGCCGCTAATGTCAAACGTTCCATTGGCCACAACACTTGACGATAATGCAATTGATCCTGAACCACTCAGCGCTAGTGTTCCGGTTGTGATTGTGGTTGCTCCTGTATAGGTGTTGGCTGCTGAAAATTGCACAGTTCCTGCCCCTGTTTTAGTAATGGCACCTGCCCCTTTTGTTCCACTTCCTTGAGTTAAACTTTGGTCATCAACAATGGTTCCAGTAACTGTTTTAGTGCCACTGCTAATGTTGAATGTAAAAGTGGTATTGCCATTAATAAAAATAGAGGTTCCAAAAGCCTGCCCATTTTGACCTGCAGAACCCGATCCCGCAGCTCCAGCAACACCAGCTGTTACTGTTCCAGCTGGAATCGAAGCATCAATTGATAGTGAACCACCACTTCTAACAAAAATAACTCCACCTAAAGCAGCGCCACCACCTCCTGATCCAGCAAGACTAACCTGCCCTGTTCCACCACTTCCTCCCCCTAAACCACCAGCTCCACCAACTCCACTTGGTGTTCCACCAGTTCCACTACGT